>JAJUFK010000233.1 GCA_029266015.1 Bacteroidota bacterium | reverse complement strand
GGATATATCCTTTTAAATTATCAAGTTGAATTCCTACAAAGTTCACATTGGTTTGTAATGAAACTACAGAAACGGTATCGTCATATAAATGAAGAGCAAATAAATTTGCATAAGTTACAGTAGCATTAAAGTTAAAACTTGGTGTTTCTGTAGAATAATCAAACAAACCATGAAACGATAGGTTTAAATTATTATCTTGTATTTGAATATTACCATCAAATTTTTGTTTTGCAAGCATACCATCTATTGTAATATCATGATATGTATAATTATAAAATTCTAAATCAGAAATATTCCCCTTTACTTGAGCAGTAAGTATATTTTTTGCATCATACATTCCTGTAACCTCAACCGATGCATTAAGAGTTCCCCACGTATTTTCATGTACCGGAAATTTGTCGAGATCTAAATTTTTGCATGTTATTTTACCACTATATTTATACAACGATTGGGTTTGCGACGATTCAGAAATTAAAATATCGGAATAAATGGTACCTATGTTAGTTGAAAGTGTTCCGTATGCTACAAAATCATTCAAGAAACCGGTAAAATTCCCTGTATATGAATAGGTTTCAACTTTGTCCAAAAATGATGGTAATTGCACATATACCGTTTGGGTATAAGGAGGAATCCGTAATCTTTGAATATCATGTTTATTTGTTTCTAACACATCGGCATGTATATGCATAAACGTTTGAGAAATATCGGGCAAACCGGATAATTCAAATGAACCTATAAATCTACTACTTGCATTAAATCCTATATGAATATTTTTGCCTCGAATATTTGAAATTCTTCCGGCAACACTACCCGACAAGGTAAAATTATATGGTATATGTTGTGCATTTGAAGTAAAATATGCTATATCTTCAAATGAAATTTGCGAATATTGAATTGAACTTGACATTACAACATTTTGAGTAAAATCATCAAAATCATCAAACGATTTAAAATACATAGCTGTGTGTTGCGAAAAGAATTTAGTACGAGGAGTAAACAGCATAGTATTTTTACATATAATTGAAGAATCGTTTATAACAGCATCGGTCTGTAGATATTGAATTGAAAAGCCGGACTGTTCAACACATGAAAAATTACTAATAGATGCAGCAAACGAATGTTTAAATTTACTAAAATTAAACACATTCATATTTACACGAGTCAATTGAATATTATCAAAGTCAATACCTTGTTGATTATCAGGTTCTTTAGTTCTTAAAGATGCTACATGAACAGAAATTCCACGTAATTCTATTTCATTAATACCTACTTTCCATGATTTTGAACCTTTACTATATACTACAACTTTCAAAAAATTGTCTATATTCCAAATACCGGCAGAATCTTGAATAATAGAAAGATGAGCATCTGAAAAACGCACCTTTTGCAATATAACTCTTGCAGAATCTAAATGTATATTATCTATAGTTGCTTTACAACCTTTAGCCGTAAGTACGGTATCATTAAATTCATTTGTAATAATTACATCATGAAAAAAAACAGTTTTCCATAAAGTAGGTGTAATACGAGATATATGCACTTGCAATCCTATTTCATTGCTTATAATAGACGAAACAAATGATGTAAGTTTTGCTTGAGTCCAAGGCAATAATAGTAAACCATAGAGTAATGCAACAAACAATATGAAACCAATCATTGTTTTTACTAATATGTTCACTATGGTACGTATGATATTCAATTTTTTAAAACAGAATAAATAAATTTAACCGTATTTTTGCACAAATATAATGATTTACGCATGTTTCAAACTATACATACATGAATATTACAATACTTGCCATAGAATCATCGTGCGACGATACTTCGGCAGCAGTAATCCAAAACGGATTAATTTTGTCGAATATTATAGCAAACCAAAGTGTACATCAAGAATATGGAGGTGTAGTTCCGGAATTAGCTTCGCGTTCGCACCAGCAAAATATAGTACCTGTAGTTGAAAAAGCATTAAAACAAGCCGGAGTTAGCAAACAAGATATTACCGCTGTAGCATTTACTCGTGGCCCGGGCTTACTTGGTTCGCTCTTGGTTGGTACATCGTTTGCAAAAGGGTTTGCCTTGGCACATCAATGTAAACTTATAGAAGTAAATCATTTACATGCACATGTATTGGCAAGTTTTATTCAAACTCCAACCGAACGCATAGCTGAACCACAATTTCCTTTTCTGTCATTATTGGTATCAGGGGGACATACACAAATAATTATAGCCCATAGTTACACCAATATGGAAATCATAGGCACTACAATAGACGACGCTGCCGGCGAAGCATTTGACAAATGTGCCAAAGTTTTGGGACTCCCCTATCCCGGCGGACCACACATTGATAATCATGCACAAAAAGGAAATCCATTAGCTTATTCATTTAACAAGCCTTCTATACCTGATTTTGATTTTAGTTTTAGCGGCCTCAAAACATCGGTTTTATATTTCTTACGCGACCAAATCAAGCAAAATCCCGATTTTATTTCGCAGAATATTGATGATATTTGTGCTTCAGTACAAAAAACTATTATTGATATTTTAATGCAAAAACTACATGCAGCAGTAAAACATACCGGCATACGCGAAATAGCTATAGGCGGTGGTGTTGCTGCAAATTCAGGATTACGCAATGCCATTGCCGAATTTGGGAAAAAATATGGTTACAATACATATATTCCTGAACGAAAATATACTACAGATAATGCTGCAATGATAGCCATTACAGCATATCATAAATATTTAGCACAAGATTTTGCCTCTCAAGACATTTCACCACGAGCTCGGTATTCATTACAAGAATATTTTGGAAAAATATAATTATTCTTAATATCTCAAAAAAAAAAGGTAATCACGCATGATTACCTTTTTTTATACCTTTTATATTCAACTCTAATAATAAGAAAACCTATTATATTAAGCTAATTCTGAACAAGCAGCATATATATTTGAAACCAAAGTTTCAATTTTTGCTTCGGGTACCGCAGAATATGCCAATCGTACAATATCGCCAAATACAATTACTCCGGTAGAATATTTTTCGAGCAACAATTGACGTAATTTTTCACCATCAATACCGGGTTTCAACCGAATACACATAAAATATCCCGAATTATATGGCAAACTGTCGTAATATTTTCCTAAATTATTTGTTTTCAATGCTTTTGAAAGAGCTTGATAACGCGACTTTAAAATAGAATATTTCTCTTGTTTATATTCATCGTATTTTGGTGATTGATATACTTTATATAACAATGATTGCGATAAATTGCTAATATTAGATATGTTACCACGAACAGCACCAGCAGTTTTAGCTTCAAGAGCTTCATACAATGCTGCAGAACCATCTTTGATGCCATAAGTCATAAACCCAACTCTAAACCCCCATACATAGTCTTCTTTAGTTGGTCCATCTAATTTTACAGCCAACACATTGGTATGCAAATTACACAATTTGGTAAAAATTGACTCCATAAAAATACCATCTTCATATACCAATCCAAAATAAGCATCGTCTATTATAACTATTACTTGTTTTCCTTTTTGTGCTTGAGCCAATACAGCTTGTTGAATTTGTTCTGCTTCTTTTACTGTAGGTGTATATCCGGTAGGATTATTAGGAAAGTTAAGTAATGTAATAATTTTATTACCCGGAGCATTGTTCATAGCATTTGAAAATGAGTCTACATCAAATCCATTATTTGCAAATGAATTAAATGTAGAAATTGTTGCACCGTATGATTTATTAAAAATTAAATCATAATTTTCCCAAAACAAATCAGGAATCAAAATTGTATCACCTGCATTAGCAAACATATAAGCAGCCATACTTATAGCATGTGTCAAACCATTGGTTGCTATAGGCAAACTAATAGGTTGTGTACCTAACGATGGATTTTTTTTGTATATAAACTGTTTCCACAATGCACGTAGTTCAGGTTTTCCAAAACTTGGAGCATACGGAAAAATATTTTCTACTTCAAGTTTCAAATAATTATCAAACTCAGGCAAATACATAGATTTACCATTATCTGCTACTGCTTCGCCTATAGTTGCATTTATATCTTTACCCTTTGC
>JAJUFK010000177.1 GCA_029266015.1 Bacteroidota bacterium | reverse complement strand
CCATATTATCGGGTGCTGCATACCATACAATATCAGGATACTTCTGTTGAATTTTATTGAAAACATCTTTGCTTACAATTGGATTTGTAAAAAAACTGCCTGCATTACCAATTTCATTAGGATTTGGTAATTTTTGATTACGTACCTCTATTACTGCTTTGCGTACATTATGAAGTGATATTTCGCCTAAAGACAAAACAGTTTGTTGCAAACTTCCATAAGAAATACAACAACTGCCCTTTTTGTTTAATTCAAAACACACATCTGTGATAATATGATGTTTCATATGTGCTTGCTTAAATATGCTGTTTCTATATTCAAACGCACATTGTTTGTGAGAAAATTTATGTGTTTGTAATGTAAACATATCAATAGTATGAACTTCAAAAATAACACTTCCTACTTCAACACCATAAGCTCCAATATTTTGAACTGCTGCTGCACCTACACTACCCGGTATAAGCGATAAATTTTCAATACCATATAATTCATGTGTTACAGCCCATGCTACAAAGTCATCCCAAATTTCGCCTGCTCCTACTTTTACTCTTACTGTAGTATCATCTTGAGCTATAATTGAAATTCCCTTATTATTAGGATGAATAATAGTTCCTTTATAATTATCAAGAAATAGCACATTGCTTCCTCCTCCCAAGATAAAAAAAGAACTCTCAGCTTTAAAATCACGTTTAAGATATTCTTGTAACTCATCTATATGAGTATAAGAAAAAAAATGTGAAGCATATACATCTATACCAAATGTATTGTACTTTTGTAACGAAACATTTTCGCTTTGAACTATCATATACTAATAATTTAATAAGCGAAAATACAGAAAAAATGCATGAACAGAGAAAAAAAACACATAATACTTGCCGTAAGTAACGATTTAGTTTCGGACCAGCGTGTACATAAAGTTGCAACATCGTTGCTTAACAATGGATATACCGTGTGTGTTGTTTGACGAAAATTACCAAACAGTTTACCTCTACCGGAATTACCATATGCAACTAAACGACTTCGTTTATTATTTACAAAAAACATGATGTTTTATGCTGAATTAAACATTAGACTATTCATATATCTTCTTTTTTCTAATTACGCTATTGCAACAGCAAATGATTTAGACACACTTTTTGGGGTATATTGTGCTACTCGTATTCGAAGAAAAAAATTAGTGTATGACAGTCATGAGTATTTTACCGAAGTTCCTGAATTAGTTCATAATACAAAAGCTAAACGGGTATGGGAAACAATTGAATCTTGGATTTTTCCAAAACTCACACATTGCATGACAGTTTGTGAATCTATAGCTCATATATACGAACAAAAATATTCTGTTCCTGTTATTGTAGTTCGTAATGTTCCATTATTACAGAAACATACTATGTCAACTAATGTTCAATTACCAACTATACCACAACCACATATCATACTTTATCAAGGTGCAGTAAATTTGGGCAGAGGTATTGAACTAATGATACAAGCAATGGAATATATTAACAATACAGCGTTACTAATTATTGGGAGTGGAGATAAACTCGAAGAATTGAAAGAATTTGCAAAACAATCAAAAACCGCATCATCTATTTATTTTACAGGAAGAATTCCCTTTCAACAATTGCCTGCATATACTAATATAGCAACTATAGGCATTTCATTGGAAGAAGATATAGGACTAAACTATAAATACGCCTTACCTAATAAAATTTTCGACTACATTCATGCTCATAAACCTATTGTAGTTTCAGATTTACCTGAAATGAGTTCAATTATACAAACATATAATTGCGGAGAAATTATATACAATAGAAATCCTCAAGCAATTGGGCAACAAATAACAAAAATACTTTCTAACACAGATTTATTACAATTATATGCTCAAAATTCTGCCATAGCTTCCAAAGAATTATGCTGGGAACGTGAAGAACAAAAATTGCTACAGTGTTATAATATATAAAAAATTAAAAAGGCCGATTACGGGTGTATCGGCCTTTTTTACTGAGAATTTGGAGATATGAATGGTACAATGAGGTAAAGGAAGAAATGTATTACCAAGTTAATTCACAGGGAGCGATAACTTATTTAAATATGCGTAACCCCATTGTACTGATTGGAGACTTTTTTAACTATCTATTGTCATATATAACCATTTAATTTTTTATAATTATTACCACGTTAATTCACATGCAGCTGTTACTTTTATCAAATATCCCCTTCCCCATTCTATGGTTTGTAATGAATTAAGGGCAGGATTATTTGTTTTTATATAGAATGCGTCCATATTTTTTACTTGTTCAACATGTGACCAAATACTTCCCAATGCTGTTTCTATTGGAGTACTTCCGCTTATTGGACATCCTATCATATTCCAACCAGCTTTTAGCTGTACTTTTTGAACTACTTCACTTACTTGTACCGCAATTAGAGCACGTGAACTTTCGCAACTGTTTACTGTTTGCGATACATAGTAATTAGTAGTTCCTACAGTTGCAGTACTTGGTGTTGGAGCTGTAGTACTTGCAGTGCCTCCTGTTACTACCGTGTACCATTTCAGTGCTGTTCCTGTGGCAGTCAAAGCAGTAGCCGTTGCTCCTGTTTGATATACTACAGGACTTACTACGGCAGGAGCTGCAGGTATTGCATTCACTGTTACTACTATAGAAGCACGTGGACTTTCACAACCATTTACTGTTTGCGATACATAATATGTGGTAGAACCCGCAGCTACTGTACTTGGCGTTGGTGCGGTGGTACTTGCTGTTCCACCTGTTGCTACCGTATACCATTTCAATGCCGTTCCGGTTGCTGTTAACGCTGTTGCTGTTGCGCCTTGGCAATATGTTACCGGTGTTGTTACTGTTGGTGCACTAGGTGATGCTGTTACTGTTACAACAATTTCTGCTCGTTGACTTTCTACCGAATTCACTGTTTGTGACACATAATATGTGGTAGAACCCGCGGTTGCTGTACTCGGCGTTGGTGCTGTGGTACTTGCTGTACCTCCGGTTGCTACTGTATACCATTTCAATGCCGTTCCGGTTGCTGTTAACGCAGTTGCTATAGCTCCTTGACAATACGTTACAGGCGTTGTTACTGTTGGCGCAGGAGTTCCAGATGCGGTAAACGTCATATAATTTAAATTTATATAATCTGTTGCTCCTATTGTTAATCTAATGATTTGTGTACCCGCCGTAAGTTGTATATTTTGTACTGTTACATCTTGCCATGTTTGCCAACCATTAGTATTGGGTATTGATAAATTATTGACTACTGTTACATTATTGGCAGCCAACGACATTGTGCGTCCTGTGCCACTGCATGCTACCCTAAATGTAACATTATATGTACCTGTTGTTGCAACATTTACCGTATATTCTAACCATTCGCCGGCTGTTGCATATCCTATATTATATCCTCCTCCTGCATCGGTACACGTTTCTATATCTACATCTTCGTCTGTTCTAAAATTCGGAGGACTTGATACACTAGACCCCGCTGTATTATCTAAATATGCAATTCCATTTCCTCCAACATCGTAATTCTCAAACTCTATTTTTCCCGGTATTGCATGAGCTGTACCACCATACGGCCCTCTTGGTACATTTACCTTAATACTTACCGCTGTTGATGTTGCTTTGGTTCCGGCACTGTTGGTTGCAACTGCCGTAATTGAATAGGTTCCTGCTGCTACATTTGTCCATGAATATGTATATGGCGATGTAGCATCTTCACCTAACTTGGTAGTACCATTATAAAACTCTACTTTTGATATTGTTCCGGTTGTAGTTGTTGCTGTGGCTGTTATATTTACTGTAGCCGGTGCTGAAAACGAAGTTGTTGCTGTAGGGGCTGTAATAGCTACGGTAATAGGTGATGCTTGACATTCACTTACAGTTATATTAGAACTACCGGAACTATTATATCCTTCAGATTCCATAATTTGATAATCCCATGTTGTTCCCATATTCATACCGTAACTTTTCCAAGCAGCTATGTGATTTGCAAAAGTTATAGTTCCCGAAGAACGTTGTTCTACACGAACACTCCAATACTGGTCAAAAGTTGCAGTACCAATAATAGAAGGTTTATTTACTCGTTTAGCAGTATAACATTTATATGTTCCACCATCACAAGTATATGTACCTTTATAAATAATATCACTTGTATTACCCGGTGGTTCCCACTGTCCATGTTTTTCACACACATAATATTCTATAAGAGGATCTTTTGTCCAACCATATAATGCAAGGAATCCATTGCTTCCACCATTATATGTTCCTTCAAAACATACAACTCTGTTTGCTGTACCAACTTTCCAACCTTTACCTGCCGTAAAGTTTTGTGTATTATTCCATACTGTACTGTAATTTCCACCAGGGCCCAATGTCATAGATGCTCCATTATTTGCAATTTCTGTCCAAAATGAATAAAAAAAGCCGTCGTGAGTACCTTGTGTATTTGCAGTAATAGTTTGCGAAAAACCTTGTGATATACTTGCAATAAACAGCAGTATTAAAACACTACATTTTTTCATTTGAGTTTTCATATTTTTCATTATAAAAATTAAATACTAAAAAAAACGATATACACAAAAGTAGTGTTGTTTTTACACTATGAATTTTAAAAATTGTTCATATAGGGGTAAAATCGTTTCATGGTAATGACACAAACACAAAAACAAATTGATTTTTAAGTATTTAAAAAAAATGATGAATAATTTTTAGAGGTTATTTGAACAATTTTTCCAAATAGTAATTATCGCGTTTTTTTTCTCTTTTATAAAAAAATAAAATCAATAATACAAAGTATTGAAAATGAAATATTTTATTGTATCTTGCATATTCTTTTAAAAATATAAACATATGAAATTACGTATTCTATTAGTAACATGTATATTTTTTAGTAAACAACTATCTGCACAAGATTTTTCAACTATAAAAGATGTTGTTTTAACAGATTCTGTAAGTTGTGTAAAAGCACAGAATCAAGTTTTGGAATGTGCTGAATATTTACTTAATAATCCGTGTAAACAAGAACTAAATAGTTTATATGCAAATGATTTTATAATTCAATGGATGACTAAAACATCTAATTATTCGTTTACAATACACCAAAAATTTTATAAATCTATTCAATCAGATGTATTATTAGCAAGCAGATATTATGCTTCAATGGCAAAATTAGCAATAGAAAAAAACACTGATATTACATCAGACGATATGCAATATGAAGCAATCAAAGAATTTTTGAAATATTGCAGTAATACTAAAAACAAAGTAGTAATAAACAAAAAACTTCAAAAATATATAGATGCTCATAAAAGTAATACGT
>JAJUFK010000383.1 GCA_029266015.1 Bacteroidota bacterium | reverse complement strand
ACATAACAAAATGTAGTATGATACTAGTTGATACACCTGAATTTTATGTAAAATTCTGTATGACATGGCGTAAATAATTGTAGTGCTTAATAATAAAAAAATACGTTGATGGTTAGAACTTACATTTTGCTTTGAAATTTTGATAATACTATAATATACAGGAATGGCAACTAATGGCATAATATAGGTTAAAATGCCTACAAATGTTAGGTAATCAATTGAATATGAAACATTAAACGAAGCATAATATGGTAATGAAAATATTAATACAAAACTGCCTAATAATCCATATATAATTGGGTGCATAATTATGGAGATAGTCCAGGCAAGTATATGTGTAATTTTTTTCATTAGACGTTACATTCCTTGTTTAGGAAAAATAGTAGGGTATGAAAATTTCTTTTTATGTAACGATGTTATATCAAGTTTAGAAAGAAAATGTAATAAATCTTCTTTGCTGGCAATTGCATAGTAAAAATTATTGCCTTTACAGAGAACTTTAAATGAAAAATCTTTGTTTATTACTATTAGTGCATGTGCATTTGTTATAGAAGCTACAGTTGCTGTAAGTATATAATTGTTTTCTTGTTCAATATCTGCCGTTGATATAGTATCGTTTTCGTTTATAATTGGAATAATACCTAAAGAAAGTAATTTTCTAAATGTGTTTTTTGCATTTTTTTGTTGTTTCGGATTGTTTATAATGTCCCGTGCTAAAAGAACTTGTGCTATCATTTGTGTATATTCGTCAAATATATTTTGATAGCGTTTTATAAGTTCAACTTGTCCTATGGCAGCAACAGCTTGTTTTTCTGCCAAAGTAGGAGGGTAGCCCGAAAGATGAAGTCGTTCTATGCCCGATGCAATTGCTCCGGCAGTTACTAATATTACCTCTCTGTCGCTATTGCGTAAATTTGATAAAAACATTGCAATGTTATTCAACAATTTTTTATCAATAATATAACTACTGTTTACCAGAGTTTCTTCTTCTACATCAAAAACAAGTCGTAATTTTGTCATTATTTTTTTCTTAAAAATAGATATTTTTACTCTTGCAATGTATATTTTTACCAAATAATATTATACACGTTACAGATGGGCAAATTTTATACTTTTTTTATAAACAACAAAGCAAAATTTCTCTCAATTCTTTTATTTTCTTTTGGAATAGTAGCAATTATGTTTTTTTTACCAAAAGAACGCAAATTTGAATTTGAATATCAACAAAATAAAGTTTGGCAACATCGCGATTTATTTGCTCCTTTTAGTTTTTCTATTGATAAAACCGAAGAAGAAATAAGAATGCAGCGAGATAGTATAATTCGTGAATTTTCTCCGTATTATGATTTGGATTCTACTATTGCAAAACATGTAATAGATTCATTATTAAAACAATGTAAGCATTTGTTTTCAATGCTTGATATACCTGAATCGGTAAATTTGTCAGCACTGCAAAAAGAACTTAATACAGTTTATTCTATAGGAATTATTGATATTCAAAAGCCATATAAAACACTCGTTGTAGATAAAAAACCTCAAAAAATACGAATGCATATAGAACAAGTGTTAACTATTGGCGAAGCTCATGCAAAACTAATTTCTTCAATTCCTCAATCACTCGATTCTATTACTCGTAACAAAGTAAAAGATATAATTTATAAATCAATTAAACCAAATTTTATATATAATGATTCAATTTCTAATGAACGAAAATCTTTATTGCTTTCTAAAATATCTGAAAAACATGGGTATGTAAGTGAAGGTTCTCGTATAATAAGCAAGGGTACTGTTGTTACCGAAAAAGATATGAAAGTTCTTGATTCACTTAAAAAAGAGTATGAAAATT
>JAJUFK010000264.1 GCA_029266015.1 Bacteroidota bacterium | reverse complement strand
CAAATTGAGAATCAAAAGCAGCAACTATATTTCTAAGAAAAAATTTACCTAGTAGTGTAACATCAAACCCATACTGTGTAAATTCCAACAAACCATCGCGTTGAAACTCTTGACATAATTTCATATAGTTAGGAAACAATGCACGTACTGCATGTTCCGCTTCTCCAATATTTACTGCAATAGCCTGCCAATTGAGACTCTCGTTACACAAAATATATTCAATTACTGCGGCTGTAATTATTTCGTCGTGCGACAAGCAATATCCTACATACGGAGCAACAAATTGCGATGCAACATTTTTAGTATAGGTTTGAATATCTTTTACATTCTGAAAATATGAATCAGCTAGTTGTGTAATACCCGAAGCTCCAAAAGCAAATACTTGACCGGTAGTTTCACGAGTACAATAACCTTGAAAATTACGATGCAGTGTTCTATTCTTTTTGGCTACACTCAAACTATCGGTTGGCTTTGCAAAATGATCAAATCCTATCGATGTATATCCGGCTTGCTGCATACACTGTAAAGTATTGGTAAGCATTTCTAATTTATTGTGAGCCGTTGGCATTGCAAGTTGTTCTAAATGTTTTTGATGTGGTTTTACCGAAGGCACATGAGCATACGAAAAAGTCACCAATCTATCGGGTTGTAAAGCTATTGCCTGTTCTATAGTTCGTTTAAATTGTTGTGGTGTTTGTAATGGCAGTCCATAAATAAAATCAAAATTTACGTGTGCATTTGCAGTTTTGATTGTTTCTACAAATGCTTCAATTGGAATAGTTGGCACGTTACGATGTACCGCATGCAACACAGCGGCATCAAAATCCTGAATACCTAAACTTATACGATTAAATCCCAATGCAGTAATAGCAGAAATATATGCCAAATCAATATCGGCAGGATTACATTCAATAGCTATTTCTGCATTGGCAGAAATAGTAAATGTTTGAGAAATAAGATGAATACATGTTGCCAGTTGTTCCACACTTAAACTATTGGGAGACCCACCACCAAAATGAATTTGAGTAACAACACGCGACTTGTCTAACAAAGAAAATACATAGTTCATTTCTGCACATACAGTTTCAATATATGCATCAATAGTACTTTGTGTATTACATATAATTGTGTTGCATCCACAGTACCAACACAATTGTTTACAAAAAGGAATAAGAATATAAATAGAAATACTGTTTTTTTCTACCGCATTTGAACGTTGCAACGCTTCAGTATATTCATTCAACTGTTTAGGTACAAAATAATTTGCAGGCGGATAACTGGTATATCGCGGAATAGCAGTATTATATTTTTGAATCAGAAAATCGTTTGGAATCATTTTTTTTGTTTTTTTGGAAACCACCCTTTTGCCACTCGTTCTTCTTGTTCAATAATTTCATGAATACCCCAAATATAGGTTAGTCCTGTAATAGCAGCTATTGCACTTACAATAATTGATTGCGTAAATAATGAAACAGGAATAAGCACCAACCCAATAATTAAAAAAAGAATCCACAATCGTTTAGTGAAATGATATTCACCAACAATACAAGCCCACCGAGCAACAATAATATTACAAAAACTATATGCTCCTACTACTATCCCACTCAGGTTTATTGAACCAGAATCAAATAAAGAATCAATCATAATTTCGGTTCGGATTCTTTTTTGCTCTACCAAGCAATACCCTATGGTGTTGTTTTATAATTTCTATACTCGACCAAAACAAAGAAAAGGCTATTACCCCCAATATAATAGATGGAATTGTTGATACAAACAATGACCACCCAAGCAATATAATTCCGGGAATAACTAGCCACCACCACGATTGTTTACCATAGAAATATTCCATTTTTACAACCAACGGGTGACAAACACCGGTAATTACAAAAGAACCTACTCCTATCAAAAAACCAGTAACATATATACTATCAAAAATCATATAACAAAAATAAAAATTGTTTGCGTGTTAATTCCAAAAAATAAAGAAAAAATTACCTCTACAAAACTATTACTGGTAATTACATATTTATTGAAAAACTGTTTCTATAGAAGCATATTGTTCTTTGAGCCAATGTTTAAAATCATCCGATTGTAAAACTTGTATTTCATGAGGCAAGCCCATAACAAATCGACCAATTCCCCAAAAACTCGCAACTTTAGTTTCAAGAATCCAAACTGTATAACTTACTTTTACTAATTCTCTTTCTGCAAGTGGATATTCTTCAACCAATAATGATGCTGCTCTAAGCGATAGTTTAAGCGTTACGGGATACACAATATTGCTTGTCATACGAAATATATCAATAAAACCTTCCGAATGTTTTTCTTCAAATTGCCAATCATGATATATTTCAACAGTATGAATACGAGAAATTTTAAACAACTTATTTTCTTTTGTTACTGTATCGTATGCCCATACTTGAATATAATTTGTAGTAAATGCAAAAGGCTCTACCAATCTATCACTTATTTCTTTACTATGTGCAGAACTATATCCTTTTAGTATAACTTGCTTTTTTTGTTCTATTGCCTGAGTTAAAGCATTTACATTTAAAGCTATTTTCCCTTTAACGACAGACTCTGCCATTATTTTATAATTATACAACGTATACAATTTCTTTTTTAAATTTTGTTTTATAATATGCGTTTCATCAATGCTTTCTATTGCCATTTTAAGAATATATGCCTCTTCTTCTGAAAAGTGCAACAAATTATTAATATCTTTAAAATGTGGTGAATCTTTATCTAATCTAAATATATCACCGTCTTTTTTTATTATAAACCCTGCTTCTCTAAACGTATCTATATATCTATATACTGTTCTTTCACTGATTTCGAGACGTTGTGCTATATCACCAATAGTATACACGGTATTTCCTGTAAGTATTTTCATTATTCGCAAAAGTCTTTGAAATTTTGGTTGATCCATAATTGTATATTTTATTGCATAAATATACAACAATGACACATATTGACAACTAAAATATTGAAGAAAGGATAATAAAAAATACAAAAAAAGGTTGTCAAAATAAATGACAACCTTTTCTGTGGAAACGGGCGGGATCGAACCGCCGACACCAGGATTTTCAGTCCTGTGCTCTACCGACTGAGCTACATTTCCATGCTTTTAAAAATGCAGTGCAAAAATAGACGTTTTTTGCAAACTCCAAAAAAAAATAAACGTTTTTTTTACAATTTTACTATGTTTTAATTGCAACTATTTACTACTGTATTGATTCTAAGGCAATAATATTGTTTGAAAGAGCATAAATAGTAAGACCTGCCTGACTTTTAATACCAGTTTTTTGTACTATATTCTTTCTATGACTTATTACTGTATGTATACTTATACATAAAGAATCTGCTATTTCTTTATTTGAATATCCTTTTACTAATTCTTTAAGTACTTGAATTTCTCGTTCACTCAATATTTCTTTATCTTCTTCATAAGCATAAGAATGATGCTCTTTGCAATCTTTTTCTATTATACTACAAATATATTCAGGCGTGTCGGTTATATGAATTACAGAATTACACAATTTCAAAATTTGATTTGGGAATAATGCATATACTATAGCAATGGTATATATTTCTTTGTTTACAATTATTTGTTCAAATTGTATTTGATTTTGCTGT
>JAJUFK010000306.1 GCA_029266015.1 Bacteroidota bacterium | reverse complement strand
TTTCAGGTACGTTTGTTATAAATACAAAAGTACATGTTTTTTACGTATTAGCAATTTATTAAGATAGTTTCAGTATTATTTATTTTGAATGTAAAAATTATTATTTTTGATACAAATTTGTAAACAGATGAAAACAACAATAATTACTTTTTTAGCGGAAGGGTTCGAAGAAATAGAAGCCATTACTCCCATAGATATATTACGCAGAGCAGAATGTGAAGTAATAACTGTTTCAATAACCAATTCCAAAACTGTTACCGGAGCACATGGTATTAGTATTGTTGCCGATACTCTATTTTCTAAAATGGAATCTTTTGATGCTGATGTTATTTTTTTACCAGGAGGAATGCCCGGCTCACTCAATTTAAATGCACATGAAGGAGTTAAACATGTTGTAAAACAACAAGCTCAAAAAGGTAAATTTATTGCAGCTATTTGTGCAGCACCTCTTATTTTAGGTGGATTAGGTATTTTACAAAATAAACAAGCAACGTGTTATCCGGGATATGAAAATACCCTAACAGGTGCAGAAATTTCAAAACAATCTTGTGTTGTAGATGCTAATATTATTACAGGAAATGGTCCGGGAGCTGCTGCAAAATTAGGATTTACTTTAGTATCATTACTCAAGGGAGAAGCTATAGCTAACCAATGGGAAAGCGGGATGATGTTTTCATAAAAGAACCTATTTTTTTGTAACTTGTAAGCCTAGTTTTATTCCTTGTTCAAGCATATATGAATATGCAGAATCATATGTGTTTTCAATTTCACCATCAAGTATTGCTTCTCGTATAGCATCTTTTATTATTCCTACTTCACGAGAAGGTTTAATACCAAATGTTTCTATTATTAATTCTCCTGAAATAGGCGGTTGCCAATTACGGATCGCATCTTTTTCCTCAACTTGTTTAAGTTTTCTAACTACATGTTCAAAATTAGCATGCAATGTTTTTACTTTTTGTTCATTTTTTGATGTAATATCGGCATGACAAAGCAGCATTAAATCATCAATATCATTACCGGCATCAAACAACAATCTGCGAATAGCCGAATCAGTAATATGAGAATCAACCAAAGCAATTGGACGTAGATGTAATGAAACTAATTTTTGAACATATTTCATAGGTTCATGCAATGGTAGTTTTAATTTCTTAAATATTTCTGGTATCATTTTAGCCCCCATAAACTCATGTCCATGAAAAGTCCAACCGGTACCTTCAATATATTTTTTTGTTCTAGGCTTTGCTATATCATGCAATAATGCTGCCCACCTAAGCCACATATTGTTGCTTTTGGCACATACAGCATCAAGCACCTCTAAAGTATGAAAAAAATTATCTTTATGTGTATGTCCTCCTACATATTCTACTCCTTTGAGTGCTTGTAATTCAGGAAAAAATTCTTGTAACAAACCGCTACTTTCCAACAAAACAATACCAATGGAAGGTTTTGCTGAAGACATAATTTTATTAAACTCATCTATAATACGTTCTTTTGAAACTATAGCAAGTCTCGATTTATTTCTTTGCAGTGCATTGTATGTTTCCGATTCAATTCTAAATCCCAATTGAGTTGCAAACCTTACTGCACGCATCATTCGCAGAGGATCATCAGAAAACGTTATATCAGGATTTAATGGTGTTCGAATAATTTTTTTATTAATATCTTCTACTCCATTAAAAGGGTCGAGCAATTCACCAAATGTTTGAGAATGAAGAGAAATAGCCAAAGCATTAATTGTAAAGTCTCGTCTGTTTTGGTCATCGCGTAACGAACCTGATTCTACAATCGGTTTTCGAGAATTATGTGTGTATGATTCCCTTCGTGCACCAACAAATTCATATTCACAATCACGATATTTAAACATTGCGGTACCAAAATTCTTGAATACAGATACTGTTATGTTTGGTGATATCCTGTTCGCAGTTTGCTCTGCCAATTCAATTCCATCGCCAAGTGTAACTATATCAATATCTTTATTTGGACGTTTCAAAAAAATGTCACGCACATAGCCTCCAATAACATATGCCTGTTGATTTTGTTGAGTAACTATATCTGAAACAATTTGTAAAACGGTATCTTGTAAATATGCTTTCATTACTTTAAATTACTTCCGCAAAGATATATGAACATTTACTATTAATGAAAGTTGTTCTCAAAAAAAAGCTTTCTAACTTAGAGTTGTCTTACAAATTAGAATATAGAAAAATTGTTTATTAAGTAATTTTACTTATCTTTGATATATATAAATGAGAGAGTAATAGTTTAATAATGAATACCGGCTTACAATATCAAATTTTTCCTGACAAAAAACTTATTGTAGAATATTATAGTGGAGAAATTTACAAAAATACTATTCAGTATTTCAAAAAAGAAATAAGCAAAAATGTAGCATATAATATGCATTACAATATAATACATGATTTTAGAGATGCCACATTAGTTGCTAATATTGAAGAGGTTCGTTCATTTATTGATTATATAAAACAAAATACCAACACCTATGCACAAAAAAAAATTGCATTTATTACCAACAATCCCAATCAAGTTTCTATAACATATTTATTTAGCACATTAAAAAAAGAAACTCTCTTAATAGCCGAAACTTTTAGTACAGTTGAAGGTGCCATTATGTGGGTAGGACTACAACCTACCGAAACAGATTTTATACAATCAGTTCTTGAAGAATTAAAACAATTATCACAATTATAACCATGCCGCAAAGAATAAATTGGATAGATTACGCAAAAGTAATAGGTATATATTTAGTAGTATTAGGTCATTTACCTATACCGGAGCAAGGTAGTGTATATATATATTCGTTTCATATGCCACTTTTTTTCTTTATTTCAGGCTTTTTATCAAAAACTAATAATATTACGTTTCGACAATTTATTTTAAAAAAAATTCGCACCCTTATAATTCCATATATTATTTTTTCTGTAGGCACATATATTTTTTGGGTTGCAATAGGCCGATATTTTGGTTCTGATGCCGATGTGGTAATACCTTTATATAAACCTGCTATAGGGAT
>JAJUFK010000304.1 GCA_029266015.1 Bacteroidota bacterium | reverse complement strand
GAAAAAGAATCTTAAAAATACATTGTTTGTAAGTTTAGTTTAAAAGTTATTAATAATAGCTCGTTTTTCTACAAATGCTACAAAAAAAATATTACTTTTGCTCAAGTTTATAAATAAAAGGTAGAAATTTCGATATGCAATTTCAAAGAAGTATTAGTTCAATCTGTATTAAAGTATGTATTTTTATATACATTTTGAATTTATTGCATGCGTGTTCTATTGCAGGTGAAAATGAAGGAATTATAGAATATGATATAGAATTTAATGAAGAAGAACGCAAAAAGAATGAAATAATAGATTTATTGCCCAAAACAATGAAATATTATTTCAAGAATAAAAGTTCTGTGAGTGAAATTAGTTATATGGGCGTTTTTAGAACGGCATATATTTCTAATTTTCAAGATAAAACAAATACAATATTATTTTACTTCATGCCGAATAAATACTATTGTACAACAAATTTTGGAGAAAAAACAATAGGATATGACCCTATGCCCGGAATTCAACTTGAAGAAACAGGAGAAACAAAAGATATAAAAGGAATTAAAGCATATAGAGTAAGGGTTACCTTTGAAGATAAATCTCAAGAACCGTATGATGTATGGTATACCAAAGATTTTAAAGTACACAATCCCAATTGGCATACTCCATATAAAGAGATAAACGGAGTTTTGTTAGATTACAGAATTAAAATGAAAGGCATATCAATGCATATGACATTAAATAAATTCTCGGAAGAAGTTGTTGATACTGCAAAATTTCAAATTCAAAAATCATATAAAAAAGTAAGTCCAAAGGAAATGGATGAAATTTTTGATAAACACTTAAATATGTTTTAATTAGAATTTTATGCAAGAATCACCTTCCTTTTTTACTCGCATTTTTGCCGATGATAGAATAAGAATCGTGAGTGGAATTGTGTCTTTATCCATTGCTATTTTTTTCTTGCTTTCATTTGTATCATTTATATTTTCATGGCATAACGATCAGAGTGAATTACTGCATCAGTCTTCATGGAAATTTTTATTTTCTTCAGATCAAAAATTAGAAGATCCGGCTATAGCTAATTCATATACAAGTATTTCTGAAGTTGAACCCCAAGTGTTTGAAATACAAAATTGGGGAGGTAGATTAGGTGCTTTAGTATCAAAAAAAATTATACATGATTGGTTTGGAGTATCGTCGTTTCTTTTAGTGTACTTGTGTGTAATACTTGGTTTGTATTTGTTTAAAATACGTATTATGAGTATTCGCTCTCAAGTGTTTATTTTATTACTTTCGGTATTGGTAGGGTCGCTTACACTCGGATATATATTTAACGATGCTTGGGATGCTAATTTTGGTGGATTCTTTGGATATTATGTAAGTTACTATTGGTTAGGTAACTTAGTTGGTAAAGTAACTGCGGGGTTAATTGTTCTTACAATATTTACAATATATCTGCTTTTTACATTTAAGAATTCTTTATCGTTTATGAAAGGTGTGTTTAAAACATCAAACAATGAAGAACATACAGTAGATATAGCATTTGATGATACTACAATAGAAGAAACATTGTATTCAGAAGGCATAGATAATCAATTAGACGAAACTGTACTAACAAATGTTGATGAAAAAATGCCTGATAATATTGAACAGCAAGAAATAGTTTTAGAAGAAAATACTATAGTAGATGAACAAGAAACAGAATTCATTTCACATGCAGTATTTGAAGTTAAACAATCTGATGATAATCAAGAACAAGAAATAGAAGATTTAGAAGAAACAGAAGATGAACACCATATATATGATAATAAAGTAGAGTTAGAGGTAGAAGACATGGATATAACAAATACCATGGATAATAATGATGAAGTTGAATTTATTTCTACCGAATTACAAGATTATGATCCTACTTTGGATTTATCGCACTATACATTGCCACCAATAGATTTGTTAGAAAATCATCAAACGTCAAATAATGAAGTGTCGTCGCAAGAATTGGCAGATAATAAAAATAAGATAGAACAAACTTTAGGTAATTATGGAATACAAATAGATAAAATTTCTGCCACTATTGGCCCAACTATTACATTGTATGAAATTGTGCCTGCTGCAGGTGTTCGTATATCAAAAATTAAAAATTTAGAAGATGATATTGCATTGAGTTTATCTGCTCTTGGAATTAGAATAATTGCTCCTATTCCGGGAAAAGGAACAATTGGTATAGAAGTACCAAATAAAAATCCAGAGGTGGTTTCAATGCGTTCTATTATAGCATCAAAAGCTTTTCAGGAGGCAAAAATGGATTTACCGGTAGCTTTAGGTAAAACTATTTCTAACGAAACGTATGTATTTGATTTAACCAAAATGCCTCATTTATTGGTTGCTGGGGCAACCGGACAAGGTAAATCGGTTGGGTTAAATGCTATAATGACTTCACTTTTGTATAAAAAACACCCGGCTCAATTAAAATTCGTATTGGTTGACCCTAAAAAAGTAGAGTTAACGCTGTATCAAAATATAGAAAAGCACTTTCTTGCAAAATTACCCGACGAAGAAGAGGCTATAATAACCGATACACAAAAGGTTGTAAATACGCTTAATTCATTGTGCATAGAAATGGATAATCGGTATGATTTGCTTAAAGAAGCTAAATTACGAAATATAAAAGAATATAATGAGCGATTTATTGCACGTAGGCTCAATCCCGAAAAAGGTCATAGATATTTACCCTATATTGTTGTTGTAATTGATGAATTTGCCGATTTAATTATTACAGCAGGTAAAGAGGTAGAAATACCACTTGCTCGTTTAGCGCAATTAGCACGTGCTATTGGTATTCATCTTATAATTGCAACTCAGCGTCCCGCCGCTAATATCATTACAGGTGCAATTAAATCCACCACCACGCAGCCCTCGCGCAAAAGCTCGTAGGCCGCGATCGCGTTGACGATGCGATCGGCGCCGACCTCGCGCGGGTTCTCGTACAGGATCGGCATCCCGGTCTTGATCCCCGGCCCCACCAGCAGCATCGGCACCTCGAGGTGGTCCTCGAACAGCGTCTTGAGCCCGAACACGGCCG
>JAJUFK010000404.1 GCA_029266015.1 Bacteroidota bacterium | reverse complement strand
GGTTATTATGGATGTAAATCCAATAAAGAAATGTTTGAAGAGAATAATGTACCCGGAAATGATTTCTTAGCAGAAACGTGCAAAATTTGGGAAGAAGAAGCAATGCGAATAGAGAATTTAGGTGCTAAAACAATTATTATTCGTACAGGTATTGTTATTTCAAAACATGGCGGTATGTTACATAAAATACTGAAGTTATTACCTTTTCGAATGATTCCTGTATTTGGAAAAGGAACCAATATTATTCCATGGATACATATAGACGATATGTGTGCTATATATAAATTTGCAATAGACAATACTTCTTTACAAGGTATATATAATGCTGTTTCAAATAATTGCAGTCAATTAGAATTTATGCAAACTATACAGCATGTTTATAAGAAAAAAAACATTATTTTTCGTATTCCGACTTTGCTTATGAAAAGTATTTTAGGTGAAATGGCAACAATTCTTATTACCGGGAATGCCATATCAAATAGTAAAATTATAGAAGCGGGGTTTTCATTTATATATACTAATACAATAAAGGCTTTAGAAAAAGAAATATGCAACTAAATTATGTTCCAAATAACAAAAGAATTACCATAAACAAAGAACTTTGTAATTCATGTAAACAATGTGAAGCCGATTGTACTTCGTTAGCTATTGATATAGATTCAAATACTATTGATAATTCGTGTATTTTATGTGGTCATTGTGTTGCTATTTGCAAACAACAAGCAATAAGCATAGATATGATTCCTCCTAAAAAAAATGATGCTCAAACCATAACTCCTATGCAATTTAAAACGTTATGTGCTCACACACGTACATGTAGAAATTATAAATCACAAGTTGTACCACAACATATAATTGATGAGATTATTGCAAATAGTTCATTATATCCCTCAGCAAGCAATACTCGTTCTGTTCAAATAACTGCTATTACAGATACTTCAATAATTGAAGCATTAAACAATGCTGTAGCACAACGATTATTACAATTATTTTCATTCTACAGTAATCCATTTATTTCCATTATATTAAAACCTTTTATTTCAAGCAAAGAATTACGAAAACTATCTAATTACAAGAATCTATTTGTAAAAAAAATGGAGAAACATGGACAAAATATTACTTACAAAGCCCCGATTGTATTTATTTTTCATGCAAAAAAAACAATATCCGGTATGCAACAAACTGATGCTGATATATGGGCAACATATACATCGTTACTTTGTAGTACCTATGGTTTAGGTACATGTTTCAATGGTTTTATAGTAAAAGCTTTAGAAAAAGATGTATCTATAAAAAGTATAATAGGAATACCAAAAGATCATACCGTTTATATAAGTCTTTTGGCAGGTTATCCTAAATATACATATACAAATGAACCCGGCAGAAAATAGCCCTTTCTTTTTATTTTTTATAATCAGCTATTATATCTGTCATTATTCGATACGTTTCATACAATTCAATATCTTGAATTAGTTCTTTATACCAATCTGCTGTTCGTTTGGTTAAAACAGAATCAATGCTCGCATCTTTAGT
>JAJUFK010000013.1 GCA_029266015.1 Bacteroidota bacterium | reverse complement strand
ATATATAGCAAATCATATAACTACAAATATTCGCGAATTACATGGTGTGTTAATTTCAATTTTAGCTCAATCTACAATAAACAATAAACAAATTACATTAGATTTAGCTAAAGATATTGTTGAAAAACTTGTGAAAAACACACAACAAGATATATCAATAGATTTTATTAAGAAAACGGTTTGTGATTATTTCAATATAGGTATAGACCAATTAAAATCTAAAACAAGAAAACGTGAAATTGTTCAATCTCGTCAAGTTGCAATGTATTTTGCAAAAAGTTATACTAAAAATTCATTAGCTTCTATTGGTGCTCAAATTGGTGGAAAAGACCATGCTACTGTTTTACATGCCTGCAAAACAGTAAATAATTTAATGGAAACAGACAAACGATTTAAACGGTATATTCAAGATATTGAAAAAAGATTTAAATTACAATAAAACAAAAAAAAAGGCGAATTACACATTCGCCTTTTTTTTGTTATATACAATAAAAAAAACTCATATTCAAGTATTTGTATATAAAAAAACACTATCTTTATAGTTTAATTAAAAAAACTATTATGAAGCGTACAATCATTATTGTTCGTCATGCAAAATCAGATTGGAGTAATGGAGAATTATCTGATTTTGAAAGACCACTTAATGCCAGAGGAAAAAGAGATATTCCAATTATGGCAAGTTATCTTATTCAACATTATCCTTCGGTAGATTTAGCTATTGCTAGCGATTCTGTAAGGACAACCGAAACTATTGAAGGAATTAAAAAATATGGATATACTATAGCTCAACTTTCATATAATTATAAACTTTATTTAGCATCAAAAGAAACTATTGAAACAATAATATCAGAAACCCCCGAAACAACTACTACTATTTTAATTTGCGCTCATAATCCCGGTGTAAGTGATTTCGTCCAATCAGTGTGTGGACTTGATTTTTTTGATATGCCAACGTTAGGCGTTGTTTATATTGAAGTTGAAATAGAACAATGGACTGATATTTTTTCGGCACGTGGATCTATTGTTAGATTTGATTATCCTAAAAAGAAATAATGATTTTTGAGTTTTCTAAAGCTATTGAAGCAGCCCTCAATGCCGGTATAGAAATTATGCATATTTATGAAAGCGAAGATTTGTGTGTTAATACAAAAATTGACTCTTCGCCTGTAACTCAAGCTGATATTGCTGCAAGTAACATAATTGAAACTATTTTACACAGAACACATATTCCTATCATTTGCGAAGAAACAACTCATGCCCCCTATTCTATTCGCTCTTCATGGAATAAAGTATGGATAATTGACCCTCTTGACGGCACGAAAGATTTTATAGAAAGGAATGGTGAATTTACTGTAAATATTGCTTTAATTGAAAACAATATACCTCTCTTTGGAGTAATTTATATCCCGGTATACGATACATTATATTTTGGTGGACAAAACTATGGATCATATATGCTTACTCAATGTTCATTACGTATAGATTCATTTGATTATGAACATATTGCTTCTATGAGTGTACAATTACCTTTAACAGCAACATGCAACACTAACATAATAGTAGCAAGTCGTTCGTTTTTTGATTCAGATACTCAAGAATATATTGAATCTTTTATAGCTCAAAATCCCGGGAGTGAAATAAAACATTTAGGAAGTTCGCTTAAATTTTTAGAAGTAGCAACAGGTAAAGCGTATGTATATCCTCGAAAATCACACATACATGAATGGGATGTTGCTGCAGGGCATGCTATAGCTGAAGGTGCCGGTTGTATATTTACAACAATTGATACACATGAACGAATTGGTTATAACTCAGAATCACTTTTGTGTCCGGCATTTATTTTACAACGCAAAAATTTATAGCTGCATTTATTTGCCAATTAGTTTCTTAATTTCATTGAGGGTATTTAATGCTTCAATAGGAGTTAAATTATTGATATCTAATCCTTTTATTTGATCGCGAATTCGAGACAAAACGGGGTCATCGAGTTGAAATATACTTAATTGATATCCTTCACGATGTTGAGCAAGTTCTTTTACAGGTTTTGTGAGTGATTTTTTTCTATAGGTTCCTTCTAATTCTTTTAATATTTCATGAGCTCGTTTTACAACAGATTTTGGCATTCCGGCCATTTTTGCCACATGAATACCAAAACTATGTTCACTGCCTCCCGGAATTAACTTGCGTAAAAATATAACTTTATTATCGAGTTCTTTTACAGAAACATTATAATTTTTTACTCGATTGAATGATGATTCTAATTCGTTTAATTCATGATAATGTGTTGCAAATAAGGTCTTTGGGTGAGCAAACGGATGTTCGTGTAAAAATTCAACTATTGCCCAAGCAATTGAAATTCCGTCGTAGGTACTTGTACCTCTTCCTAATTCATCAAGCAAAATTAAGCTTCTGTTGGTCATATTATTGAGAATGCTTGCAGCTTCATTCATTTCTACCATAAATGTTGATTCTCCTTGAGAAATATTATCAGAAGCTCCTACCCTTGTGAAAATTTTATCAACTATACCAATATGAGCAGAATTGGCCGGAACAAAACAACCAATTTGAGCCATAAGGGTAATTAAAGCAGTTTGACGAAGCAAGGCAGACTTACCGGCCATATTAGGACCTGTAATAATAATAATTTGTTGTTTTTCGGTATCTAATAGCACATCATTACCAACATATTGTTCGCCGGGAGGCATTTTAGTTTCTATTACCGGATGTCTTCCATTTATGATAGATAAAGTGGTAGAGTCATCAATAGTTGGTTTTGTATAATTATTTTGAATACTTACTCTTGCAAACGACAATAGACAGTCAATATGAGCAATAACAGAAGCGTTTACTTGTAAAATAGCAATATATGCTGCAACTTCTTGTATTAATTGTATATAAATTTCTTGTTCTAATTGTACAATTCTGTCTTCGGCACCTAATATTTGTTCTTCATATTCTTTTAATTCTTGTGTTATATATCGCTCTGCATTTACTAGAGTTTGTTTCCTGATCCAATCTGTAGGAACTTTATCTTTATGGGTATTTCTTACTTCAATATAATAACCAAACACATTATTAAATGCAACTTTTAATTTAGGAATACCACTTCGCAATTCTTCACGTTCTTGTAATTGTAATATAAAATCTTTACCATTATGTGAAATTTCTCGTAAATTGTCTAATTCGCTATTTACTCCATGAGCAATAACACCACCGCGTTGAATAGCATTTGACGGATCGGCAATTATGGTATTTGAAATCTTTGAAATAAGTTGTTCACAAGAATTGAGTTGTTCCCCATATCGTTGAAGTGTTTTGTTTGAATTTGATTTACATAATTCTTGTAATGGAACAATATCTTGTAATGTTTTTAATAGTTGTATCATTTCTCGAGGCAAAATACGACCTGTAGCAACTCGAGCAACTATTCGTTCCAAATCACACATGTTATGTAATAATTTTTCTACGGTATTTAGAAATGACTCCTGTGTTGTAAATTCTTCAACTATATCTAATCTTTGTTGTATTTGATTTACTTGTTTCAAAGGTAAAGCAATCCACCTTTTGAGTAATCGCGACCCCATAGGTGTTTGAGTAACGTCTAAAACATCAAGTAATGTTTTAGCTCCTTCGTGAGGTGATGAAAACAGTTCTAAATTTCGAATAGTAAATCTGTCGAGCCATACATATTCATCTTGTTCTATTCTTGAAATAGAACGAATATGACCTATTTGTTTATGTTCTGTAATATCTAAATAGTGTAAAATAGCCCCTGCTGCAATTATAGCATGTGGATAGATATCGATACCAAATCCTTTGAGCGAAGATGTTTCAAAATGAGATAAAAGTTTATCATTCGCAGCTTCGGCTGTAAATATCCAATCATCTAATTTATAGGTATATAAATTGCTTTGAAAAGAATCTTTAAACCATTTTTCTTTTGTTCTGTCAAACAAAATTTCTTTTGGTCTAAATCCACTTATTAATTTATCGATATACTCTAAGGACCCCTCTCCAACTAAAAATTCACCGGTTGAAATATCAAGAAAAGCAATACCAACTTGAAGGTTTGAAACATGTATTGCTGCTAAAAAATTATTTTCTCTATTATTTAAAATAGTATCACTTAGTGATACTCCCGGGGTTACCAATTCTGTAACACCTCGTTTAACAATAGTTTTTGTTTTTGACGGGTCTTCTAATTGTTCACATATAGCAACTCGTTGTCCTGCTCTTACTAATTTTGGTAAATATGTATCTAATGCATGAAACGGGAATCCTGCTAACTCCACAAAACTTGCTGAACCATTAGCGCGTCGGGTTAGAGTAATACCTAAAATACGTGAAGTTTGAATAGCATCTTCAGAAAAAGTTTCATAAAAGTCGCCTACCCTAAATAACAATATTGCATCAGGATGTTTACTTTTTACCTGATAATATTGTTTCATTAATGGTGTTTCTATAATTTTTTCTGACACGTTTTTTAGATTTTATACAAAAGTACGTGTTTATTTAGAAACTCTTTCGATAATACTAATGAAAGCTTTCACATTTTGTTAACAGTTCTTTACTTATATTACTTTTTATAAGTTCCAAATAATTTCAAAATGCCTCTATGAAATGCATGAATTCCTTGCACGGGTTTAGCATACATACAAACACAACTTTGTGTAATAATGTGTATGGAATATGTATTTGCTATAGATTCTGAATCCTTAGTTTCACAACCTTGTTGTATCCAAATATATTTGATTCCATAATTTGCCGCTTCATGTATGAGTGAATCGGTATATTTGTTATTCGTTAGGATTATAATTCTATCAATATGCTTGGGTAATTCTGCAATTTTTGTATAACAAGTATTATTATTAATGCTTGTAGTATGAGGATTTACAGGAGTCACAGTAAATCCTTTTCGTAATAAATCAGAATAAACATAATTACTAAATTTTGACGTATTTCTTGAAACTCCAATTATTGCTATTGGTTTTGCTATATCAAAAAAATCACTGCGAGTATCTAATTCCATATGTTATTGTATATAAATATAAAAAAAAAATAAATATATTTTTTTACAGCTAATCTTAATATAAAAACTTTTAAAAAATCAAAGAAACATATACATTTGTAAAAAATACTATGACATGCAAATATCAGTTGTAATTCCACTATTTAACGAAGAAGAATCTCTACCTGAACTATGCTCTTGGATAGAACAAGTAATGAACAAAGCATCATTTACATATGAAATAGTTTTGATAGATGACGGTAGTTGTGATAATTCGTGGCAAGTGATACAACAACTTGCAAAAAAAAATTCTGCTATAAAAGCTATAAAATTTCAAAGAAATTACGGAAAGTCAGCTGGTTTATTTAAAGGATTTGAAGCAGCAAGCGGCGATGTTGTAATAACTATGGATGCTGATTTACAAGATAATCCCGAAGAAATTCCCGAATTATACAGAATGATTACAGAAGAAAATTTTGATTTGGTATCAGGTTGGAAGAAAAAACGATATGATCCGGTATTGACTAAAAATTTGCCAAGTAAATTATATAATACTACCGTTCGATTAATGACAGGTATTCAACTACATGATTTTAATTGTGGATTAAAAGCCTATAAAAAACAAGTAGTTAAAAGCATAGAGGTATATGGCGAAATGCACAGATATATACCGGTACTTGCTAAATGGGCAGGTTTTAAAAAAATAGGTGAAAAAGTGGTACAACATCAAGAACGTAAATATGGTACTACAAAGTTTGGTATAGAACGTTTTCTTCGAGGACCGCTTGATTTATTATCGGTATTATTTATTTCAAAATTCAGTAAACGACCAATGCATTTATTTGGTTCTATTGGTTTATTAAGTTTTGTGATTGGAGCTTGTATTCTAGGGTATTTATCTTATATGAAAATAGTAGAATCAGTCTACAACATGACTCAACGACCATTATTTTTCCTTGGTATTGTTTGTCTTATTGTTGGTTCTCAATTATTTCTTACCGGATTTTTGGCAGAATTGGTATCCCGATCTTCAAGCAATAGAAACGAATATTATTGTGAAGAAACATTAAATTTATAAAAGGTGAAAATTATTTGCATTGGTCCGGCGTATCCTCTCAGAGGTGGTATTGCAGATTTTAACGAGCAATTTTCAAAACATTTACTAATGCATGGGTATGATACTCGAATTATATCATACAAAATGCAATATCCAAAATTTTTATTTCCCGGAAAAACACAATTAACATCATCTATAAAACCAGCTTTATTAGATATTGAATCTAAAATTCATTCATTAAATCCAATAAATTGGCGAATAACAGCTCAATACATTTGCAGACAACAGCCTGATGTGGTGATTATACATTATTGGATGCCGTTTTTTGCACCGGCATTAGGTTCTATATCAAAATATATTCGTAAGCATTCTTCAACAAAAGTAATAGGATTGTGTCATAATTTAATACCACACGAACGTAAACCATTTGACACACAACTCACTAAATGTTTTACAAAACATTGTGATTCATTTATTTGTATGTCAAAAACCGTATTACAACAATTATCAGAAATAGAACCTACAAAAAAAGCTATACTTACTCCTCACCCATTGTATAATAATTTTGGTGATTTAGTTTCCAAAGAAAAAGCTTGTGAAATTCTTAAATTATCTCCAAAATATAACTATTTTTTATTTTTTGGTTTAATCAGAAAATATAAAGGGCTTGATTTATTGTTGTTAGCAATGGGTAATCCGTTGATAAAGCAATTACCTGTAAAACTTTTAATAGCTGGAGAATTTTATGAAAATCCTCAAATTTATACAGATTTAATTCATTCTTTGGAAATAGAAAATAATGTAATTATATGCAATGAGTTTATTCCTCAACAAAATGTAAAATATTATTTTTCAGCTTCTGATATTGTAGCACAAACCTATCATTCAGCCTCACAGAGTGGTATTACTCAAATAGCTTTTCACTTCAATAAACCTATGCTTGTTACCAATGTGGGAGGATTGTCGGAGATAGTTCACCATAAGACAATGGGATATGTTACAGATAAAGATGCCGATGATATTGCAAGATGTTTGCATGATTTTTTTATAAATAATAGAAAAAAATCATTTTCGCAAATTGTAGCTCAAGAAAAACATAAATATAGTTGGGAGACATGCATTTCAAATGTTTCTCAATTGTTTTAGTTTATATTTTATTAAAAATCATATTGTAAAATGTAAGTTTGTATTGTATTAATACACTAATAACTAAAAAAATATGGAAGAGATTTATTTTTCTATTACTACGCCGGCATTATTATTTTCAGCTATTTCTTTAATTATGTTGGCATATACTAATAGATTTTTGTCATACGCTACATTAGTAAGATCTTTGCATGATACATTTGTAAAAACCAAAGAACCAATACTTTTGTGGCAAATTAAAAATTTGCGAAAGCGTCTTTATTTAACCCGTTCTATGCAATTTTTCGGCATTAGTTCTCTCCTATTATGTGTTGTAAGTATGCTGCTTATGTTTTTACAAATTACATTTGGAGCTATGATTGCTTTCGGTATAGCTTTAGTTTTTCTTATTATATCTCTTATTTTATTAATTTGGGAAATACAAATTTCTGTTCACGCACTTAAAATTCACATTCACGATATAGAAAAAGATATAAATTAAAAAACTATGCTTAGTATAATATCTCCTGCAAAATCATTAGACTTTAGTCCTCTTAAAAAGAATATTCCTATAAGCAAGGCAAAGTTTGAACACAATTCAAACGAATTAGTAAAGCATATTAAATCGTTTTCTCTTAATGAATTACAATCATTATTGCAAGTAAGTAATCAAATTGCAAAACTCAATTATGAAAGATATCAAACTTGGGTGTTTGCAGGTGATGACGATAAAAAACCTGCACTATTTGCATATAACGGAGATGTTTATGAAGGTATAGATGCTCATACATTATCAATGGAATCGTTAAATATACTGCAATCAAATTTACGAATAATTTCAGGATTGTATGGCGTTTTACAACCATTTGATGGAATTTTACCTTATAGATTAGAAATGTCAACACCGTTGCAATTTGGAGCTTCAAAAAATTTATATGAATATTGGACAAATAACATAACACAAACAATTATAAACGATATAGAAACAGGAAATCATTCATATTTAATTAATCTTGCTTCTCAAGAATATTTTAAAGCAATTCAAACAAAAAAAATACCTGTGCCTATTATACATTGTGAATTCAAAGACTATAAAAACGGGAAATTACAAATGATTAGTTTTTTTGCCAAAAAAGCAAGAGGAATGATGGTTCGATACATTGCCGAACATGATGTAAAAGAACCTGAGCATTTACAAGGATTTGATTACGGAGGATATGCATTTGAACCACAATTATCAAAAGAAAACAAATACGTATTTGTTCGATAAAATTCTTTTACAGTGATTCAATAAATTTTTGAAAAACTAATTTATTGCCTTCATATTCATGATACATTCGTTCCGGATGAAACTGTAATCCAACTATAAATGAAAAATTAGGATGATATATAGCTTCAATTAATCCGTCATCAGCATATGCCATAGCTGTAAGTGAAGGAGCTAATTTTTCAATTCCTTGATGATGGTATGTATTTACTTCTAATGTTTGTAATTGATACCAATTAAATAAAGGTGTATTTTTTTCAATTGTTATGCGATGTCTATGGCTGTCATAATTATCATAATTGATATGACATACCTTATTCTCATTACATTTATGGACATCTAGATGAAGCGTGCCTCCAAACATAGCATTTATGATATGCATACCACGACATAATCCTAGTATTGGTTTATTATTACTAATTGCATGTGTAGCACAAGCTATTTCTATAGTATCTTTTAATGCATCATATTCATCAAGTTGTTCTATATTATATTTTTTGTTATAATACTGAGGACCCAAATCACCTCCTTCTACCATGAGTAATCCATCATAATCCTGCATATAGTATTCTAACATATTTTTTGTAGAATGTGCTATAGGAACAATAATAGGCATTATGCCTGATTGGCAAAGAATATCCAAATATATTTCAGATACCCAATTTATTAATTTATTTTTTCTGGTATATCTCCTACTTACTATAAGTACTTTTTTAACTGACATGATGAATATATTTTTTTGAAATTTGTTGTAATGCATGTATTAATAATGCATCTTTTTCCTTTCCTTGTGAAGCTACACGAATATGATAGTTATCTAATCCTATTTTATTACTGCAATCCCTAACATATAAATAATAATCTTCAAGAAGCATATGCTGCAAGTCACCTGCACTTATGCCTATATCTATTCGAATTAAAACAAAATTTGCTCCAGTAGGATACACATAGAAACCGGGAATTTGTGATAATTCATTATATAACAAAGTTACATCAGAAATTACTTGTTTACGAGCTTCATGGTATACTTCGTCTGTTATATATAATTGTGTTAAGAAATATTCGGCTATTGTATTAATATTCCATACCGGTATTGATGCTCTGATTTTATGTAATAAATCAGTATTTGCAGTAACACAATACCCTAAACGTAAACCGGGAATACCACAATGTTTACTCATAGAACGTACTATTACAATATTTTGGAATTCATGTACATATGATAATAAACTAGGTATTTCTATTCCTGCAAAATCTATAAATGATTCATCTATAATTATTAACTGTAAGTGTTTGGTTGCGCGTAAAAAAGAAAACATTTCCTCTAATGAATGTAATTGACCTGTGGGATTACCAGGGTTTATAACAAGTGCACTTGATATAGAATTGTGAATAATCCATTGAGCATATTCATTGAGGTTTAATTGATAATTATTTTCTGGAGGCAAATAAAATAATTGCGATTGGTGTTGATTTCTAATTTTTTCGGTGTATTCACTAAATGTAGGTACAGGTATTGCTAAATTGTTAATACATTCTTTTTGAATAATTGTAATTAATTCTGTTGCTCCATTACCTATTATAATATATTCAGGATCAATATGTAATACATTACTTAAGTGTTTTTGTGAAACAGTTGGATTGCTGGAAGGATATGATTTAATAAGAATAGGCAATCGCTCTTGTAATTTTGTAATTAGTTCTTTGTTGGGGTAATATGGATTTGCAATAAAACAAAAATCGGTAATTTTTTCAATCATTTCATTTCCTACAATATCAAACAATGAAGGAGAATGAGATGTCTCATAAAACAGATGTCGGTTAATGTTTAGTTTATCTTTTATTGTCACGTTATTATAATGTTAATTTGATTCTACCAAAAATATAAATTATTTGTATGCTTATTTACATTAGTAAAAGTATTTTTTTTTAAGTAGTGAAACATTAGAGATTAAACCAATTATTGTAGCATGCTTCTCAGTAAATTACGCAAACAAATTTACGCAGAATTCATACAAAAAAACACGAAAATACTCTGATGAATACGCCTTTACGGAAGTAGTTTATTTGTACCATAAAACAAGTAATAATTTAAAATGTTAAAAGGTATGAAAAAAATTAACTTAAAAAAGGTAGTAGCAATAGCAGTTTCGGCAATTGCTTTAAGCTCAACAAGTGTATTTGCTCAAGAAACAGAATCATCAGTTTCTAGCGATGCTGGTATGGACATTTACAGCAGTTATATATGGCGTGGTGCTAAATTTGGAACAGGAGCCGCATTTCAACCATGGATGTCGTTACAAGTAGGAAATTTTGAAATAGGTTCATGGAACTCTATAAGCACCGGTGGTTTTGAAGCATTTGAAGCAGATTTATATGCAAGTTATAGTTTTGATTTTGGTTTAGGTCTTACAGTTACCGACTATTATTTTGGAGGTTCATATTTTGGTGACAGTTGTCATTATGTAGAACCTGCAGTAAATTTTGCAAAAGGTAATTTTTCATTTCTTGGTGCATATATGTTAAATGCAGAAGATATGTATTTTGAATTAGGTTATTCATTTAAATTATTTGATGTTGCTATAGGTGCAGGTGATGGACAATACACAAGTGATGGAAAATTCAATGTATGTAATGTTTCTATCAAAAAATCAAAAGAAATTGAAATAACCGATAAATTCAAATTACCTCTAACAGGTGGAATTACATTAAATCCATCAACTGAGGGATTCTTTGGATACGTAGGTATATCATTCTAATACATAGAATACACATATCCGCATGAATGCTGTATAAGCCATGCGGATATTTCCAACAAAAATTACAAAATTTATATACATTAAAAATTTATTATTATGAAAAAAATTGAAGCTATCATAAGGATTTCGCGCTTCGAGGAAGTTACGGAAGCCTTACACGAAGTGGGGATTGATTTCTTTACCTATTGGGATGTAACCGGTGTAGGGAATGAGAAATCGGGAGCTATTTATCGTGCTACCGTGTATGAAACACGATTAATTCCACGCCGAATAATTTCTTTTGTTTGTCGTGACCAATTTGCAGAAGCTGCGGTTAATGCAATAGTTCGTTCTGCAAAAACAGGAGAACTTGGCGATGGAAAAATATTTATTTCGACTGTTGACGATTCGGTACGTATTAGAACCGGCGAAGCAGGTCCTGAATCATTATATATTAAAGACTAAAACATAAAGAGATATGGAAACAGTAGATTTATCAGTAAATATTAACACCTTATGGGTGCTTATAGCGGCAGTTTTGGTGTTTTTTATGCAAGCAGGATTTGCATTAGTTGAAGCGGGTTTTACTCGTGCTAAAAATACAACCAACATATTATTCAAAAACTTAATGGACTTTTGTATTGCCAGTTTAGGATTCTGGGCATTAGGATATGGAATTATGTTTGGTGCAGGAAATGGTTTTTTTGGTGAAATTGAATTTCTATCACATGTAGATCATGGTGAAGCATTAGGATTACCAAATTACTCATTTTTATTCTTTCAATTAGTATTTGCAGCTACAGCAGCTACAATAGTATCTGGAGCTATGGCTGAACGCACAAAATTCAGTGCATATCTAATTTACAGTGCAGTTATTACATTGGTTATTTATCCTATTTCAGGTCACTGGGTATGGGGTGGCGGATGGTTAGCCGGAATCGGATTCCATGATTTTGCAGGTTCTACTGTTGTTCACTCTGTTGGTGGATGGTTATCATTAGTTGGTGCTGCTATATTAGGCCCACGTATTGGTAAATACAAAAATGGTAAAGTAAACGCTATTCCAGGTCAAAGTTTGGTGTTAGGTGCACTTGGTGTATTTATTCTTTGGTTAGGTTGGTTTGGATTCAACCCCGGTTCTACTGTAAGTTTTGCTGATCCAGGATTAGTTGCACATATATTTATGACTACAAATATGGCTGCTGCTACTGGTGCTGTTGCAACAGTAATAACAACATGGATTCGCTATAAAAAACCAAACTTAAGTATGACACTTAATGGTGTATTAGCAGGTTTAGTGGCTATTACGGCAGGTTGCGATGTTGTGTCACCCGGCGGTGCTGTTCTTATAGGAGCAATGGCAGGTGTGTTAGTTGTATTTTCTGTTGAATTCTTTGATAAATTTGTTAAAATTGACGACCCTGTAGGTGCAATCTCAGTTCATGGTATATGTGGTGCTTTTGGTACTATTATGGTTGGTGCATTTGCTGTTGAAGGTGGTTTATTTTACGGTGGTGGATTTAAATATATTGTTACTCAATTAACAGGTGTTGCCGCTGTTGCAGCTTGGTCTATAGGTACAGGTTTGATTTTATTCTACGGATTGAAATATTTAATTGGAATTAGAGTAAGTCGTAAAGAAGAAGAAAATGGACTTGATTACTATGAACATGGTGAAAAAGCTTATAACTAATAATCAGCATTAACACGAACTCCATTCCTTCCCCCAACGTTTGTGTTAATTGATTTTCTCTCTCTATTCAAAAAAAAAGAGCTGTATTTTTCAATACAGCTCTTTTTATTTATTATAACTTTGTGTACATTGCAACAAAATTATAAATACAAACAAAATGAAACGTTTTTTTATACTTTGTTTATGTGTAGTATCTTTGGGTATATCAGCACAAAATTTAAAACCAACTAATGACTTAGCTTTGGTAACTGTTACTATTACCAATATGAAAGGTTCACCATCGGTTGGTGATTTAGTTCGTTTTAAAAGTAAAAAAACAGGTAAAATATATTCTGGAACTTCAACTGCAAATGGTAAATTTCAAATTTTACTTCCTAAAGAAACATTTGCTGTGCTTATTCAAGGTTTTGAAACAGAAGATACTAAAAATGAATTAGTTATTCCAAATGTAGCCGGAGAAATTACATTTAATTATACTATTAAATATGAGTTACCTAAAGTATTTGTATTAGAAAATGTTCACTTTGATGTCGGGAAAACAAGTATTCGTAAAGATTCATACGAATCTCTTAATAACTTAGCAGAACTTATGCGACGAAAAAAAAATATGATAATTGAACTTGCCGGACATACCGATAATGTTGGTGATGCGGCTGCAAATCAAAAATTATCTGAACAACGTGCCGAAAGTGTAAAAAATTATTTAATTCAAAAAGGTGTTCCTGCACAACGTATTATTGCTGTTGGCTATGGTTCTACTAAACCGGTAGCAAGCAATGAAACAGAACAAGGACGTCAAAAAAACAGACGAACCGAAGTAAATATATTACATGAATAAAACTATCATTCATTTGTGAATTATCCTGCTGGTATAGAACAAAAAATTGGCTTCGATTCTATACGAACTCATATAGAATACTATTGTAAAAGTGATATAGGCAAACAAATTGTTGCCAACATGCAGTTTGTAAGCAATATTGATACAATTCAAAATTCTTTGAATCAAATTGCTGAAATGAAGCAAATTATTGAATTTGAGCATGACTTCCCTACTCCATCATTTATTCATATTTCATCTTCATTGCAATCTGTTATTCCATTTGAAACATGGCTGCAAGCTTCAGAAATGCATGTTTTACGATTATCATTACTTGAAATAGATGCCTTTATTCATTTTTTTTCATCACACAAAGATATATATCCGGCTTTATATTCATTATGTAAAGAAATTGCTGCACCCATAGAATTATGTAAATATATTGATCAAAAAATTGATGTAAATGGTAATATAAAAGATAATGCTTCAAAAAAACTTATTGAAATTAGACAATTAATGCAACAAAAAAAACAAATTGTTGCCAAAATAATGAATCAAAAATTACGAAATGCCAGAGCTGAAGGTTGGTGCGATTCGGATACAGAACTTACTTTACGTAATGGACGTTTAGTTATTCCATTAAATACTGCATTTAAACGAAAAATACAGGGGTTTGTACATGATGAATCTATTACAGGCAAAACGTCATATGTAGAACCAATAGAAGCTTTTGAAATAAATAATGATATAGTTTCACTTGAATATGAAGAACATAAGGAAATTATTTCTATACTTAAAGAATTAACAAATCAAATTCGACCATATATTAATCAAATTATAGATGCATATAATTTAATGGCTTGTATTGATGCTATTAGAGCAAAAGCTCTTTTTTCTATTAGAATTCAGGCAAATAAACCACAAGTTATAAAAAAAACATATATTTCTCTTGTAGGAGCTAAACATCCTCTTTTGATACTTTCATTTGAGCATACAAAACGCGAAGTAATTCCTTTAAAAGTTCATTTAGACCATTCGCAGAGAATTTTGGTCATTTCCGGTCCCAATGCAGGTGGTAAATCAGTATGTTTAAAAACTATTGTTTTGTTGCAATATATGTGTCAGTGTGGTTTACTTATACCTGCAAGCGAACATAGTACAATTGGTATATTTTCATCAATTTTTATTGATATTGGTGATGAACAATCATTAGAAAATGATTTAAGTACGTATAGTTCTCATTTGCGAAATATGAAATATTTTGTAAATGGTGCTACTCATAATACATTATTTGCTATTGATGAATTTGGTACCGGTACAGAACCTCTAATGGGAGGTGCAATTGCAGAAAGTGTTTTGGAGCATTTACATAATTCTGGAGCATATGGAATAATTACAACTCACTATACAAATCTTAAACATGCTACTACATCTCTTATGTATGCAGTAAATGGAGCAATGTTATTTGATTTAGAACAATTAAAACCTTTATATAAATTACGAATGGGATCTGCCGGCAGTTCATTTGCTTTTGAAATAGCTGCAGAAATTGGTTTACCTAAATCAATTATAGATCAAGCCAAACAAAAACTTGGAAAAGATCACGTAGATTTTGATAGAAATTTAAAACAACTCGAAGAAGAGAAACAGTACATTTTTAAGAAAAAAGATGAACTAAAAAAACGCGAACAAGAATTAAAAGAATTACAAGAAAAATTACATGAAAAAACTACAAATTTAAACGAGAAAAAGCTTGAAATAATAACACATACCAAACAAGAAATGAAAGAGTTATTGAACTCTGTAAACAAGCAAATAGAACAAACTATACGTGTAATAAAAGAAACGCAAGCTCATAAAGAAACAACAAAACAAGCTCGTAAGCAATTACAAGAATTCGAATCACAATTATTACAAACCCTTGATTCTAAAACAAAACACATTAAACCTTCACAAACTAAAAAATCTATTGACATACAAAAACATATATCTTTTCAAATTGGTGATTACGTTGTAATGAAAGGTCAACAAACTGTTGGAACAATTTTACATTTAAAAAATAATAAAGCTACTGTTCAATTTTCTCATTCTACAATAACAGTATCAATTGAATCACTTGAAAAAACATCAAAACCCAAACAAGAATCACTTCCGGTATTTGTAAAGCAGAGTACCAAAACAATTTCAGAAAAACGATTGCAGTTTTCAACAAAACTCGATGTGCGCGGTAAACGCGGCGATGAAGCATTGTATGAAGTAAAAGAATTTATTGAAACTGCTCATATGTTACAAATTCAAAAAGTTGAAATTTTACATGGCAAAGGTTATGGAATACTTCGTAAACTTATTCGTGATTATGTTGTTACAACCGGTTTTGTAAAATCATGTTCTGACGCACCTATCGACCTAGGTGGTGATGGTATAACAATAATTACGTTAGAATAATTTTCTTTTTGATAGAAAAATATACACAATTTGATAAAATACTACAAACGTAATATTCATAAAAATAAGTTATTTTGTAGAAAATTTAAAACATATAAATTATGCAATACGGTTATTTTGATGACGAAAATAAAGAGTATGTTATTACTCGGCCCGACACTCCTCGTTCGTGGTGTAACTATTTGGGTGATGTAAATTATGGTGCATTAATAACTAATAACGCCGGTGGATTTAGTTTTTACAAATCTGCGGCTCAAGGAAGATTCATGCGATTTAGACCAAATACCATTCCCATGGATCAGCCGGGGCGATATATTTATATTCATGATAAAAATTCAAAAGATTTTTGGAGTACATCATGGCAACCTGTTGCAAAACCGCTTGAAGCATACAAAACTAAAACGCGCCACGGGTCAGCATATACCGTAATAGAATCAGAATATTCTAACATTGTTACAGAAACAAAATATTTTGTTCCACTTGGGAAACACTATGAATGTTGGAAACTTACAATTACCAACAATGATTCAACTACACGAAATTTACGACTGTTTACCTATGTAGAATATGCTACACATTGGAATTTGCACCAAGATATTATAAACCTACAATATTCTCAATATATTGTTCGCATGGATATGCATAATGGTATCATTAATCATGCATCAAATCCATATTTACCGGTTGTAAAAAATAATTTTAATGCAGAACAATCTCGTCATACATTTTTAGCATTAGTTGGTGCCGATGTAACAGGATTTGATACAGACAGAGAAGTGTTTATAGGTCCATATCGTTCATACAATAATCCTTTAGTTGTTGAAAAAGGAGAATGTTCTAATTCTTTAGCACAAGGAGACAATGGATGTGGAACTTTGCAATGGGATATAGAACTTGCTCCGGGAAAAACCAAAGAAATTGTTATATTAATGGGTATTGGACAAGCATTCGATGAAGGAGAACAAGCAAAACGAGAAATTTCATCACCTGCAGTTGCTGAAAGTGAATTTATAAAAGTTCAACAACATTGGCATAATAGAATTCAAGGAATGACTGTCCAAACACCTGATTCGGAGATGAATTCGCAACTCAATATGTGGAGTCCGTTTAATTGCTTAATGACGTTTGCTTGGAGTAGAGCAGCATCTATAGTATATAGTGGTGAACGTGATGGATTAGGCTATAGAGATACAGTACAAGATATGCTTGGTGTATTACATATAATTCCCGATGAAGTAACAGAACGATTAGAATTGATGCTTACAGGACAAGAGTCTAATGGTGGAGCAATGCCTGTTGTTAAACCATTTAATCATACTCCCGGAAGCATGCCCAAAACACCCGACCATGAATATAGAAGCGACGACTGCATGTGGTTATTTAACGCGGTGCCTTCGTATGTAAAAGAAACCGGAGATATATCATTCTATAACAAAGTTTTACCATATTCTGACAAAGGTGAAGCTACAGTATTAGGGCATTTGCGTCGAGCAATAGAATTTAATTTAGAACGAACAGGAGCACACAATCTTCCTTTGGGGTTAGCAGCAGATTGGAATGACTGTTTAATTCTTGGAGAAAAAGGAGAAACAGTATTTGTTGCATTTCAATTACGTTATGCACTTAAAACATATATTGAAATTTGCAGCTTACTTGATAATAGAACAGAAATAGCGTGGGCAGAACATGAACTTGCAATTCTTGATGAAACTATTCAAACCCATGCTTGGGATGGTGAATGGTTTATTAGAGCCTACAATGAAAAAGGAGAAAAATATGGTTCAAAAGAAAATGAAGAAGGAAGTATTTGGTTAAATCCACAAACATGGGCTGTGTATTCGGAATTTGCCAAAGGAGATATGATGCATACTATTTTAAATAATGTAGAAAAACGTTTAGCAACCGAATATGGCGTTATGATAATTGACCCGCCATATGTAAAAACAGATTTAGCAGCAATAAAAGCACCATTGTTCAATGCCGGAATGAAAGAAAATGGAGCTATTTTTCAACATCCGCAAGGTTGGGCTATCATTGCAGAAGCTATGCGTGGAAATGGAGAAAATGCATATAAATATTATAGAGCCAGTATGCCTGCTGCTTATAATACAAAAGCCGAAATTAGAGAAATAGAGCCTTATGTTTATGCACAATCAACTCATAGTAAATATAGTTCACGATTTGGAGCATCTCGTTTAAGTTGGCTTACCGGGGCTGCCACATGGGCATACTATGCTGCAACTCAGT
>JAJUFK010000320.1 GCA_029266015.1 Bacteroidota bacterium | reverse complement strand
GCCATAACGCTTTACTACTTTATTATTTTTTACGATTCCTTTTCAACTTGCATAAAACCTAATTCCAATGGTGTTTTTCTACCAAATATTTTTACCATTACTTTTAGTTTTTTCTTCTCTTCATTTATTTCTTCAATAATACCTGAAAAACTATTAAATGGACCATCGGTAACTTTTACGACTTCGCCAACAACAAATGGAATTGTTGATTCCTCTTCGCTTTCAGCTAATTCATCTACTTTACCAAGAATTCGATTTACTTCAGATAGTCTTAAAGGTACAGGATCTCCACCTTTTTCTGTACCTAAAAAACCTATTACTCCGTTTACATTTTTTATTACATGGGGTACTTCACCTACCAATGCAGCTTCAACTAATACATATCCGGGGAAAAAACTTCGTTCTTTACTTATTTTTTTTCCATTACGTATTTGAAAAACTTTTTCTGTAGGTATTAAAATTTGAGAAACATATGCTTCTAAATTGTTTCTTATAATTTCTACGTTAATGAGCTCTTTTACTTTTTTTTCTTTTCCGCTAATTGCTCTAACGACATACCATTTTTTATCTATATTGTTCATGCTATATGCAACTATCTTTTAATGAAAAAATTTATAAATAACGTCTTTCATTACTAGTGAAAAAGAAAAATCCATTACCATCACTATAAGGGCAAATATGAATGTAGCAATCAATACTATTACAGCACTTGATTGTAATTCTTTTGCTGTTGGCCATGATACTTTATGTACCAGCTCAGTATATGATTCTTTAACGTATGTTTTTATTCCCATTGTAATATTTTTTTGCAGGGGCGGCAAGATTCGAACTCGCGACTTTTGGTTTTGGAGACCAACGCTCTACCAACTGAACTACACCCCTAATAAGTACAAGGGATTCAAAAATCCCTTGTATTATTTGTAATATTATTCTATAATTTCTGTTACTTGACCTGCACCTACAGTTCTACCACCTTCACGGATTGCAAAACGTAATCCTTGGTTAATAGCTACCGGAGCAATTAAGTCAACGGTGATTGTTACGTTGTCACCTGGCATAACCATTTCTACACCTGCAGGCAAATTAATTTCACCTGTTACGTCTGTTGTTCTGATGTAGAATTGTGGACGATATTTGTTATGGAATGGAGTGTGACGACCACCTTCTTCTTTTTTAAGCACGTAAATTTCTGCTTTGAATTTTTTATGAGGTGTGATTGAACCAGGTTTACAAATAACCATACCACGTTTAACTTGGTTTTTATCAATACCACGTAATAAAATACCTACGTTATCACCAGCTTGTCCTTCATCTAATATTTTACGGAACATCTCAACACCTGTACAAGTTGATTTTAAGTTTGCTCCAAAACCGATGATTGCCATTTCTTCACCTGTTTTGATAACACCTGTTTCAATTCTACCTGTAGCAACTGTTCCACGACCTGTAATAGAAAATACGTCTTCTACCGGCATTAAGAATGGTTTGTCAACTTCACGAGCTGGAATTGGAATCCAAGTATCTACTGCATTCATTAATTCCATAATTTTTTCTTCCCATTTTGCTTCGCCATTCAATCCTCCTAATGCAGAACCCTGAATGATTGGTGTATTGTCACCGTCGAATTCGTAAAATGATAATAATTCACGAACTTCCATTTCTACAAGTTCTAACATTTCAGCATCATCAACCATGTCAACTTTGTTCATAAATACAACAAGTTTTGGTACGTTTACCTGACGAGCCAAAAGGATGTGCTCACGTGTTTGAGGCATTGGTCCGTCTGTAGCAGCTACCACAAGAATAGCACCGTCCATTTGCGCAGCACCGGTAACCATGTTTTTTACGTAGTCAGCGTGACCTGGACAGTCTACGTGAGCATAGTGACGATTTTCTGTTTGATACTCAACGTGAGAAGTGTTGATTGTAATACCTCTTTCTTTTTCTTCAGGAGCGTTATCGATAGAATCGAAACTTCTCATTTCTGATAATCCTTTTTTTGCTAAAACTGTAGTGATTGCTGCAGTTAAAGTTGTTTTACCATGGTCAACGTGTCCAATTGTACCTATGTTTACGTGTGGTTTTGACCTATCAAATTTTTCTTTAGCCATTGTAGTAAATTATTTATTTTTAAACATTTAATTTTTTTAATTCATTTTGAGCCAATGATGGGAATTGAACCCATGACCTCTTCCTTACCAAGGAAACGCTCTACCCCTGAGCTACATCGGCATTCAGAACTCATAGAGCTTTGCCTCTCCAAAATTCGGACTGCAAATGTAATTTTTTTTTTTTAAAACAAAAGAAATTTTAATTTATTTTTTCTCTTGTTTTCCTTTCATTTTTGAAATTTGTGAACGCAATGCTTCAACTGTTAAATCAACAGCTTCTTCAAATGATTTTGCATGTTTTTTTGCAAATAAATCATTACCGGGAATTGCAATTCTTATTTCAACTTCTTTATTTTCTTCAGAAGCGGTATTTATAATTTTATAAAACACTTCAGCATTTATAAGTGAATCTGAAAATGTATCAAGTTTGTTTATTTTTGCAATAGTAAACTCTTTAAGTTTCGTATCTGCTTTAAAACCTACTGCTTGAATTTTTACTTCCATATTATTATATTCATTTAGTTTCTCGGATGAGATTGTTTATAAATATCTTTTAATTTTTCAAACGAATTGTGGGTATATATTTGTGTTGCCGATAAATTTGCATGCCCAAGTAACTCTTTTATGTCATGTAAGTCTGCTCCGTTATTTAATAAATGTGTTGCACATGTGTGTCGTAATACATGTGGACTTTTTTTTTCTAAAGTAGTTATTT
>JAJUFK010000032.1 GCA_029266015.1 Bacteroidota bacterium | reverse complement strand
TTTTACAAACCTCACTTTTTAATAAAATTTTTATTTGGAATGGAGATTCTCAAATATTTTTTGCAATGGTTAAATCGCTAGAAGATTTGGCAAATGTTGAAAATGATACAAAAATTGGGTTGGTGAGAGCAATTTTACTTATAGAGGATTCTCCATATTATTATTCAAAATATTTACCTGCAATATATTCTGTCTTTTTTAATCAAGTAGGAGAACAAATAATTGATTATGAAATGAATGAACTTGAGAAAATTTCAAGGATGCGTTCTCGACCTAAATTATTGTGGGCAACCAATTTTGAGCAGGCAAGTTTTTTATATAATAAATATAAAGATTTTATAACCTGTATTATTTGTGATGGAGAATTTGAACAATTTGGTATAATACAAAAGCATTCAGGAAGACAATTCTTAGAAAAAATTCGTGAAGTTGATATCAATATTCCTATTTTAATACAGTCAAGCGATGATGCTTTCAGATTATTAGCAAAAAAAATAAAAGCTACATTTATTCAGAAACATTCCGAAGTATTGCTTAATGCACTTAAACGGTTTGTAATGCATAATTTTGGCTATGGTGATTTTATATTCAGGAATTCGAAAGGAAAACCAATAGCAAAAGCAAAAAATTTACGTGAATTTGAAACATTGTTGCGCATAATACCTGACGAATCATTGAAGTTTCATGCAGAACAAAACCAATTTTCTATTTGGTTAATGGGGCGTGGAGAAATAGGGTTAGCTCGTCAGATAAACCCTATACAATTGCAAGATTTTAAAACTATAGATGAATTGAGAAAAAAAAATATTGAAATTTTTGAGGAATATAAAAGAACAAAAAAACGTGGTAAGATTCTTAGTTTTGAAGAAACCGTTGAAATAGATGAAACAAGTATAGTTAGTTTATGTGGAGGTTCATTAGGTGGCAAAGGTAGAGGAATTGCATTTGCAAATGCATTGATTCAAAATGTAGATTTTACAGAATTTTCCAATAGAATTATTATTTCAACTCCCAAAACAGCTATTGTTGGAACAGATGAATTTGAACATTTTATAAAACGTAATTATTTAGATAAACAATTATTCAAAAAAGACTACACAGACGATGAAATAAAGCGGATGTTTTTTGAAGGTGTATTGTCCTCTGAGTTACGCAAAAAATTGCTTGCTCTGTTAGAACAAATTATAAAACCTATAGCAGTTCGTTCTTCGAGTATTTTTGAAGACTCTTTGAATCAACCCTTAGCAGGATTATTCAGTACATATATTTTACCCAATAATGGTAGTATAGATAAACGATTAGAGGATTTAGAGGTTGCAATTAAATTAGTATTTGCCTCGGTATTTTTAAAACATGTAAAATCATTTTATAAAAATACATATTTAAAAATAGAAGAAGAAAAAATGGCTGTGGTTATTCAAGAATTAGTAGGGAATTACTATGATACTTATTTTTATCCACATATAAGTGGAGTTGCCCAGTCATATAATTATTATCCTGTTTCGTATATGAAGCCCGAAGAAGGAGTTGCTGTTTGTGCAATTGGATTAGGATATTATATAGTTGATGGTGGAAAATCATATAGATTTTCTCCTGTATATCCAAAATTACAGATGCTTTCAATTAAGAATCTAATTCAATCTACTCAAACAGAATTTTTGGCAGTTGATTTACAAAAACAAACATATAATTTTTTAGTAGAAGGAGAGCGTTCTGCATTAAGCTTGTTGTCTATATCAGAAGCAGAACAACATAAAACGTTAACTCATTGTGTTTCTGTTTATAATCCTCATAATGATAGACTTGAGCCCGGATTATCATCGGCAGGTATACGTGTTGTAAATTTTGCAAATATATTAGAGTACGATTATATACCATTAAGCAAAATACTTACAAGAATGCTTGAGGTTGTAAAAGAGGCAATGGGAACTGCTGTTGAAATTGAATTTGCTATTGATTTAACTAAAAATGAGCAAGGATTACCAACATTCTATTTATTACAAATAAAACCAGTATCAAATAATTATAATTTTGAAACAATTGATGAGTCGATTTTTGAATCAAATAATATATTATTACAAAGTTCCCAAGCATTGGGAAATGGTATTGAACAAACTATTTTTGATGTAGTGTATATAAAACTGGAATCATTTGATAAAATGCGCACTATAGAAATGGTTCAAGAAATAGAGGAGATAAATAAAAAAATGATAGCGCAAAATAAACAATATATTTTAATTGGACCGGGTAGGTGGGGAACTAGCGATAGATTTTTGGGAGTGCCGGTTCAATGGCCTCAAATTTCGAATGCAAAAGTTATTGTTGAAACAAGTCTTTCTGATTTCCCATTAGATTCATCTCTTGGTTCTCATTTTTTTCATAATATTACCTCTATGAATGTGGGATATATTGCAATTGAACAAAAAAATAATCAAAATAGTATTGAATGGGAAATTTTAGAAAAACAAACATGTGTAGAAGAAACAGTTTTTTATAAACATATTTCTTTTAAGAATAACTTAATTGTCCATATGAATGGAAAACAGAGAAATGCAATTATATATTATAAAGAATAATGAGTAATATTCGTATATCAATAGTAGGTCTTCATCATTTGTTAAATGAGGGAATAGAGCAAATGATACAGTCAAATATAGATTTTGAAGTTGACTCAAAATATACACATATATCTGATTTTATAGAATCAAAAAGGGCTATTGACATACATATTCTTATCTTAAATACAAATACCATTGTAAGTACCGATATTCAAAATGTAGAATTGATTTTGCGTTTGTATCCTAAAATTAAAATATTAATAATTTCATATTCACAACATGAAGAAACAATTTTTAGTATTATTAGAGCCGGAGCAAAAGGGTTTTTAGCACATGATTCTCAACGTCAGGATTTGATTGAAGCAATATATACTTTACGAAACGGGCATGATTATTTTAGTAAATGCATTACGCAAATTTTATTGCACAGATATGTGCAATCTATTCAAAATAATGAAAGTTCCAGTATTAAAGGTATTGATTTATTGAGTAGTAGAGAAATTGAAATTCTTACATTATGGGGGAATAGTTATACAAATCAAGAAATTGCTGATGCCTTATTTATTAGTGTAAGAACTGTAGAATCACATAAAACTCATATAATGCAAAAATTACAATTAAAAACAGCTGTTGATTTAATGAAATATGCTATAAAAAATAATATTATTCAACTGTAATTTGACGTTTTGGGTTGTTAATAGTTTATTAAAATAGATGTTTTTTTACAAAAAAATGGTAAAAAATTAAGTTGGTGCAAATTTTTTTCATAAAAAAATAATTTAAAAAACAATAAATGAGTGATAGTTAAAATTTTGATTTTCAAAACATTATTGCTTTTTTGTTAAAAACTTACGTTTACTTAATAAAAAAAAAAAAACAGCGATTTTCTGTACTTTATTGTATTTGCTATGTTTTTTTAATATTTTTTTTTGTAAGTTTGCATATCACGGCGATAACATAATATTTTTACTAACCGTGTTGAGAGAAAGAATTTTTTAAAAAATTATTACGATAATACATAATATACAATGAAGAAGATATTCCGTATTGTAATAGCACTTATAAGCACACTTGGAGGTGTACAATTGTATGCTCAGGATCCTAACTTTTCACAGTTCTTCTTAAAAGAGATGTATTATAATCCAGGATTTATTGGTATAAATCCTGGATTGCGCGGTACACTTACCGATCGCCACTTATGGACAAGTGTTCCCGGAGAGTGGGGAACTCAAAGTATTGCTTTTGATTATTATGATAATAAATTTGCTCAGGGTGGTATAGGTGGGCATATAACTCGTAATACTCAAGGAGAAAATTTCTTAAATACATTTCAAGGAGGAGTAGGGTATGCAAAACAAATACGTGTATTGCCCGATTTAATGTTTCAAATAGGTGCAGGTGCTCAATATGTGTATAAAAGTATTGATTATACAAAAATGACATTTGTTGATGAATTTGACCCACGTTTTGGAAGAATTTATGAAACAGAATTTATTCCACCGGTGGATAAAGGTAGTTGGAAGCAAAGTGTTTTTGATTATAATGCCGGTTTAGTTGTTCGTTTTAATATTAGAAAAACACCGGTTAAGTATATTGCATCAAATTCATTTGGTATTGCATTTCATCACTTATCGCAGCCCGATATGTCGTGGATAGATGATGGAAATGAAGCTCCTCTTCCAATGAAGGTAAATATACATGCCTATTCTATGGTTCGTATAGATAGAAGTGGTTTTTATAATAGATTTTTCTTGTTAACTCCGGGATTTTTATTTGAAAATCAAACACCTACTAAATTGTGGTTTACGGGTTCTGAAGCAGGTGCTAAAACCTTATCATTTGGTATGAATGCATTAATTCCATCAAAAATATCTTTTGTATCTTCTTTATATACCGGTATTTGGATGCGTAAAATGTATATTAAGCGTATGGCATTACAAGATGATATTGCAAATCTTCAAAATAAATCATTTGATTCTATGATATTTACACTTGGGTATAAAAAGAATTCTCGTGATAAAAAATCATTATATCAAATTGTGTATAGTTATGATATGACAATTTCTCAAGCAGGACTTAGTACCGGAGGTTCTCATGAAATTACATTGTCATTTGAAATTCATAACTTAAAATTACCTGGTCGTGATGCACGTAAGAGTGCTGTACCGCATCCTAACGATAAGTTTTTTAAATAGTAGAAGTCAATAATTTAAAATAAAAAAAAGGAGATTACTTGTAATCTCCTTTTTTATATGTATATATTTTCAATTAGGATGTCATTCCCAACTTCAAGATTAAGAAAACAATTTATGAGTCGTGCTTTACTAAATGTATGAATAGTATTTATATGAATTGGTTTCTCTCGAATTAGTTTCTGTTCTAATAAATATGCTCTTTGAGTACCCGGTAGTAAATATGTTTGAGGAGTAAACCATTCTCTTCCATCAAAAAATATAATGTTTGTATATGATGTATCTGTTATATATCCCTGCTTGGTTATAAGAATTTCATCTGCATTATTTTTTTGATTCAGTAATTTTTGAAATATTTCTCTATGTAAGGATTTATGTGGGTATGAAATGTGTGTTGCTTCAACAATTTTGAGCGTATTTATAGTCCTGTATACATATGGATTATAGCTTATTTCTAAAATATTTGTAGTGTATACAATCCTACATTTCCATGTGCCTTTTTTTGCAAGTGGGGGAACATTTACAACATCTATTAATGAAATAGTATTTTTAGTATTAAATAGTTCATATATGCTTTTATCCATACGTTTTTGATGGTATGAAATATTAATTGGAATCCCATTTTGAATTTGAATAGTTTCAATAAGTTGGCACATAAATTTTTTGTATTAATTCATTATATTCTTCATCAATATTACTTAGTATAGTAATTCCGCCGCCGCTTTTGAAATACATTTTTGAATTGCGTTGTTCTATAAATCGAATCATAACAGCACTCTCTAAAATATGCCCATTACAATATCCCATAACACCTGTATAAAAACCTCGTGAGTGAGTTTCTGCTTCTTGAATTATTTTGAGAGTTTTATGTTTGGGAGCACCACAAATTGAACCTGCCGGTAACATACTATGAATAATGGTGCCATATAAACCTTCTAATTCCGGTTTTATTGTTCCTGCTATGCATGAACTTACTTGAATAAGAGGAATATGATTGGTTTGAATTTTTTGAGTATATCTATATTTTTTTACGTGTACATTATTTGCTACTATACTCATATCATTTCTTAATAAATCTACAATAGTAGCATGCTCTGCTTTTTCTTTATTATTTTCTATAATTTTATGTTCTGCATTTTCTATTCGTGCATCAATTGTTCCTTTCATTGGAAATGTTTGAATGCAATTATTTGATATGGTTATAAATGGTTCCGGAGAAAATACTACAAATTCATTATCAATACATAATTTAAATGGAGCTGCACTTCTATTAAAAATATCATATAAAGAACACTCTGTTTCAATTTCTGTTTCTGCTGTAAGGTTTACCAAGAATGAATTTCCTCGTTGTAAATGATGTGTAACAATTGTAAATGATTGAGCATATTCTTGTTTTGAAATAGGTTTAAAATGCAAAATTGGTGGATTTATATCATACTTTGTATTGCAATTTGTAAAAGAAGGAAATGATACGTGTACATTTTCGGGGATTTCATTTGTTTTCCATACATAAGCTTGCGTTAAAGCATAATCAAATATGAAAATATACGGAATCTTTTTCCGTGTTAATTTGTTAATGTATGTTATTGCATCAGGTATATTCATAAAAAAAGCATCCGATACAAACATACTATGAAATATGCAAAATCGAATGCTTTTCAAACTAAAAGAATGGAAAAATCAAAAACTATTTTTTTGCTTCAAGATATTTTTTGTTTACTTCGTTCCAATTTATAATGTTGTAAAATGCTGCTATGTAGTCAACTCGTCTGTTTTGATAATTCAGATAATAGGCATGTTCCCAAACATCTAAACCTAAAATTGGAGTACCTTTTTTTTCTGCCACGTCCATTAAAGGGTTATCTTGATTTGGTGATGAACTTACAAATAATTTACCTGAAGCATCAACGCTTAACCATGCCCAACCAGAACCAAATCTGGTGGTTGCTGCTTGTGAAAATTGAGATTTAAATTCATCAAAACTACCAAAATCTTTTATGATAGCTTTGCTTATTTCAAGATTTTCTGCAGGTTTTTCGCTTCCATTTGGTGATAATATTGACCAAAAAAGGTTATGATTGTAATAACCTCCGCCATTATTACGAACAGCTGCAGAATGTTTAGAAATAGTAGAAAGAATGTATTCAATGCTTTTACCTTCGAGTTCTGTCCCTTTTATAGCTGCATTTAAGTTGTTGGTGTATGTTCCATGATGTTTTTCATAATGAATTTCCATGGTGCGAGCATCAATATACGGTGCTAATGCAGAATAGCTATAGGGTAATTTTGGTAATTCAAACATGGTACCTTGTACTTGTGTTTGAGAAATTGTATTTGTTGTCATTGTAATTTGTTTTGAATAATGAGTATAAGATATTAATTGAGCTTTACTAAAAAAGCTAAGTATAATTGCTGTAGAAAATAGTATTGTTTTCATTATTAAATAGAATTTATATTGTAAGTCGTTTCTTAATATTGTTTTCTTACAAAAAAAAGCCTCGTAATAAAAAATTACGAGGCTTTATAACATGTAATATGTAAATATTTTTATAAATTATCCAGTATTTGTGTTAGTTCTTCATCTGATATTTTAGTTAAAGAAACATCTATTGCTAAATTGCCGGAAATTAATTTAGTTGTTTTAAAACTGTATAATTGGTTTTGTTTATCAATAGCCATGCATATGATTGTAACTTCTTCTCCTAATGGGGCTTGAATTTCTTTGTGGTTATTTATTTTTACAATACTTTGACCGGAATGAATATACAGAAACATTTCTACAGTTTCTAAGTTATCAGTTTCAGAAGAAAAGGTAATTTTTGCTGTATTAGTATTTGCTATTTGTTTACCGGCACTATTCCACCCTAATGATACTAAACTTAAATATCCATAATCAGTGTCAGAATATAATTCATTTGACTTATTCCACATGAATGGAGTAGTATTTTGTTGATAATATACAGACAAATCTTGATTTGATGTAGAATCTTTTATTTCGACTTCAATACTTTTATTTGAACGTAATTGTAATTCGGATTCATTTTTAAACGTACGAATTCTAACTTCACCTTTACTGGAAAAATAGCCATCTGTAGTATTGTTAGTTGCTTGATAGTATAACATATCTTTTATGCTGTATAATTCTACTAATTTTAGAATGTATGGAAAATACACGCTGTCGCCATTAGCAAATTGTAAATCAGATTTTTGTATGCAAATATGAGTACCTAATTTACCGGTAATAGGACATTCTCCCAATGTGTCAATTATAAATTCTTGTTCTTCTTGTTTTTTTGAATCAAAATACGCATTCATAGATTCGTATGATTTTTTATTTGTTTCAATTCTATCTTTTGAACAGTTTTGAAATGATAGAGCTACAGAACAACATACAATAATAGTAATAAGTTTTTGTGTTTTCATAGTTTTATTTTTTAGGGTTATTACATTTTTGTTGCATATGAGTAAATTTAACGATGAGGACATTTTACTGAATTTCTTGCTCCGCTATGGTACCCCGTTCCGCTATTGCAGGAGAGGTCTACAAGTATTCCAACTCTTATATTAGCTTCGCGAAAAACAATATTATACCTATATTCAGCAAAAGGATTTAAACATCGGTCTGAAATAATTCCTAATCCAACTTCGCCGGCAAAATTGTGAAATTTTGCATTTAGCATAGGTGATACATCATAATTAAACCAAGCATCGTAAGACGCGTGTCCTAAGGCATATACATTAGCTGTTTTAATATGCATAAAAGGAACTTGAATGCCTATTCCGGCATATAGTTCAGTTATTGTATTAAAAAAAGGATAGTATACTATTTGCGGAGTAACAGAAAAGAATTTTGTTGGTACTATTGCTCGTAATTCTACACCAATGCTTTCTGTTTGAATGTTACCTGCCAATCCACCTCCTATAGATTGAGAGTAAGAGTATTGAAAAAGTATAATACAAATACTTATTGATAGAAATCTCATAAATTTTTTTTGATAAAAATACCGGTTTTAATTAAGTTGAAATACATTTTACGAGGTAAGATTATTAACATTTTTTAACAACACAAACAATTAAAAAATCTTTATAACTTATTCATAAGTTTCAAATTATAATTAATTGTATGGTAGGTAAAAAGAATTATATTTGCACAATTTTAAAAAATACTTGTCAATTTCACAATGAATAAGGCGTTTAAAGAATATTCGGGGTTAGATTTGTCTGCAATAAACAAGGAAATACTTGCTAAGTGGATAGAGGAAGATACATTTAAACAAAGTATACAGAGCCGAGAAGGATCTCCATCATTTGTATTTTATGAAGGGCCACCTTCTGCAAATGGATTACCTGGAATTCATCATGTAATGGCTCGTGCAATTAAAGATATTTTTTGTAGGTTTAAAACTATGCAAGGATTTCAGGTTCACCGTAAAGCTGGTTGGGATACTCATGGCTTGCCTGTAGAACTTGGTGTTGAAAAAGAATTAGGAATTACAAAAGAAGATATTGGAAAAACTATTAGTGTTGAAGATTATAATAATGCTTGTAGACACAATGTAATGAAGTATACAAGTGAATGGGAACAATTAACACAAAAAATAGGATATTGGGTTGATATGGAAAATCCATATATAACCTATGATAATAAATATATAGAAACAATATGGTATTTGTTAAAACAGTTGTATGAAAAAGGATTGTTGTACAAAGGATACACAATACAACCGTATTCACCTGCTGCCGGTACCGGCTTAAGTTCTCATGAATTAAATCAACCGGGATGTTATAGAGACGTAAAAGATACCACTTGTGTAGCTCAGTTTAAAGTGATACGAAATAAAGTTTCTCAATGGCTATTTCCTCAAAATGATTCACAATTATTTATACTTGCTTGGACAACAACACCTTGGACTTTGCCTTCTAATACAGCATTGTGTGTAGGCCCTAAAATTACCTATGTGCAGGTACAAACATTTAATCCATATACTGCAGAGCCAATTATAGTTGTTTTAGCAAAAGAACGGCTATCAGCATATTTTTCGGAAAAAGGATTAGAAGCATCAATAGATTCATATTCTGCAGGGGAAAAAATAGTACCATATCGTGTTTTACAAGAATTTACCGGTGATGCATTGTGTGGAATTTCTTATGAACAACTTATACCGTGGGTTGTGCCTCAAGGTAAAGCATTTGAGGTAATTAGCGGTGATTTTGTTACAACTGAAGATGGAACCGGTATAGTTCATATAGCACCTACTTTTGGTGCCGATGATGCATATGTTGCAAAGCAACATGGTATTACCGGATTATATGTAATTGATTCAAAGGGGAATCAGTCACCACTTGTTGATAAACAAGGGAGAATGATGCCTCTAGCAGATATGGATAAAGATTTTATAAAATCAAATGTAAATGTAGATTTATATAGTCAATTTGCAGGGAGGTATGTAAAAAATGAATATGACGAAACATTAACAGAACAAGATGCCACCATAGATGTTGATATTTCTGTAGAATTAAAAAAAGCAAACAGAGCATTTAAAGTAGAAAAGCATGTTCACAATTATCCACATTGTTGGCGAACAGATAAACCTATTTTATATTATCCGCTTGATTCATGGTTTATACAAACCCCTAAGGTTAAAGACCGATTAATAGAATTAAATGCAACAATTAATTGGAAACCGTCCTCAACAGGTACAGGTAGATTTGGTAAATGGTTAGAAAATTTGCAAGATTGGAATCTTTCTCGTTCAAGATATTGGGGTACACCATTACCTATTTGGATGAGTGAAGATAAAACAGAAATAAAATGTATAGGTTCGCTTGAAGAATTACAAAGTGAAATAGAAAAATCAATTAAAGCAGGAGTAATGACAGAAAATCCATTGCAACAATTTGTGCCGGGTGATTTTTCTAAAGAGAATTATTCTGTGTTTGATATGCATCGTCCATATGTTGATAGAATAGTATTAGTATCAGAGAGTGGAGTCCCTATGTACAGAGAAACTGATTTAATTGACGTATGGTTTGATTCAGGAGCAATGCCGTATGCACAGTTGCATTATCCGTTTGAGAACAAAGAATTGTTTAAAACGGTATATCCTGCCGATTTTATTGCAGAAGGTGTTGATCAAACAAGAGGGTGGTTTTTTACATTACATGCTCTTGCTACCATGTTGTTTGACAATGTTGCATTTAAAAATGTAGTTTCAAATGGCTTGGTGTTGGATAAAAATGGCAATAAAATGTCAAAAAGACTTGGAAATGCTGTTGATCCCTTCAAAGAAATAGAAGAAAAAGGTTCAGATCCATTGCGATGGTATATGGTTACCAATGCTTCACCTTGGGATAATTTAAAATATGATACAGAAGGAATAGATGAGGTAAAACGAAAATTCTTCGGTACCCTCTATAATACGTATTCATTTTTTGCTTTATATGCAAATTTAGATTCATTTGCAATGCAATATCCTGAAATTCCTTATGATAAACGTCCTGAATTAGATAGATGGATTATTTCGTTATTGCATACGTTAATTCAAGAAGTTACAGCACATTATGAAAATTATGAACCAACAAAAGCGGGTAGATGTATTCAAGATTTTGTAATGGATAATGTGAGTAACTGGTTTGTAAGGTTATCGCGTAAAAGATATTGGAAAGGTGAAATGAACGAAGATAAAATATCTGCATATCAAACATTATATACATGTTTAGAAACAGTAGCATTGTTAATGGCACCTATAGCTCCATTCTACGCTGATAAATTATTTTGTGATTTAAATATAGTTACTCAACGATATACTGTTAGTTCTGTACATTTAGCAGATTTCCCAAAATATGATGCTTCTAAAATTGATAAAAAATTAGAAGAACGAATGGCAATTGCTCAAACAGTGTCATCTATGATATTGGCACTTCGTAGAAAAGTAGCAATTAAAGTACGTCAGCCCCTACAAAAGGTTATAATTCCAAAAATAAGTGAGGAATTTGCACAAGATATAGCTACAGTTTCTGAAATTATAAAAACAGAAGTAAATGTAAAAGAAATAGAGTTGCTTGAAGATGCATCGGGTATTTTGGTAAAAAAAGTAAAACCAAATTTTAAGGCTTTAGGTCCAAAATACGGAAAGATAATGAAGCAGATAGCACAGTATGTTTCAGTAATGAAAAACGAAGAGATATTTGCGTTTGAAAAACAGGGGACCTTAGAATTTGAGATAGAAGGTCAACAAGTTACTATTTTACTTGACGAAGTTGAAATAATTTCGGAAGATATACCCGGATGGCAAGTTGCAAATGAAGGTAGTATCACAGTGGCTTTAGATACTACTATTACCAAAGATTTATTGTATGAAGGAATAGCTCGTGAGTTTGTAAATAGAATTCAAAATTTTAGAAAAGAAATAGGTTTAGAAGTAACAGATAAAATTTGCCTAGAAATACAAAAACATGATGCTGTAAATGAAGCTGTAGTTGCTCATTCTGAATATATTAAAACAGAGACTTTGTGTACACAAATTAATTTATTAGATAAAATAGAACAAATAAACCAAAAAGTCGTAGAAATTGACAATACAATTGAAACAATAATTGCTATTTCTAAGGCGTAAAAAAAGGAGGCTATATGGAACAAGAAAAAACACGATACTCAGATGCTGAGTTAGAAGAGTTCAAGCAAATAATACTTGAAAAATTAGATAAAGCTATATTGGATTATGATCAATTGAAGCTTTCTATTCGTCACCAAGATGGTAATGATATTCAAGATACATCACCAACATTCAAAATATTTGAAGAAGGTGCTGCAGTATTATCAAAAGAAGAAACAGGAAAATTGGCAGAACGTCAAGAAAAGTTTATTCAACATTTGAAAGCAGCATTGATTCGTATAGAAAACAAGACATATGGTATATGTAGAAATACAGGAAAATTAATTTCAAAAGAGAGATTACGAGCAGTGCCTCATGCTACACTTAGTATTGATGCAAAAAATGCGGGTTCTAAATAAATTGTTATTGATATCATTTGTATGAAAAAAGAATATTGGGCTGTTTTGCTTGTTTTTCTTATTTTGTTTGTTGACCAATTAACCAAAATATTAGTAAAAACAAGCATGCATGCCGAAGAGATGATACCTGTATTAGGTGATAGAGTTTTTATTTATTTTGTTGAAAATCCCGGTTTTGCATTCGGAATGAAATTCGGTGGAGTAATTGGTAAAATTGCTCTTACATTGTTTAGAATTGTTGCATCTGTTTTTATAATATTGTACATACGAAAATTAATTAAACGAGATGCTCCTCTTGATGTAATTGTTGGATTAAGTGCAATTCTTGCCGGAGCTATGGGTAATATAATTGACAGTGCTTTGTATGGAATACTTTTTAGCGAAAGTACATTTGGAACAGTAGCTCAATTTATGCCTGAGTCTGGTGGATATGCTCCTTTTTTGCAAGGGCATGTGGTTGATATGATTTATTGTCCAATTATACGAGGTACGTTTCCTGAATGGCTTCCTGTATGGGGAGGAGAACCATTTACATTTTTTAAACCAATTTTTAATATAGCCGATTCAGCTATTACAGTTGGGGTATTATATTTATTGTTGTTTCAAAGAAAATTTTTTAAAGAAATATAATGGAATTGTATTCGGGTTTCATTACTTCTCCTTGTGGTATCATTGAAATACGAGCAAATCACAATGCTGTTTTTTCAATTCAATTTGTTGATACAGTTACCATTGCAAATGAAAATGTTGTAATTAGTCAAAGCAAACAAGAACTACACGAATATTTTAATGGAAAACGCACCGAGTTTACAATGCCGATTCAGTATATAAAATCTATTTATTCAACCAAAGTATATGAAGCGTGTATGCAGATTCCTTACGGAACAACAACTACATATAAAAATATAGCATATACTATATCATCGCCACAATCCGTAAGAGCTATTGGAAATGTGTTGCATAACAATCCAATTCTTATAGTTATTCCTTGTCATAGAATTGTACATGTTTCTCATTCAAAGCAAGGGTACAAAGGTGGTATTTGGAGAAAACAATTGTTGTTGGATTTAGAAAAAAAGTATATATAATTTAAACTACATATGAATATACAATTTTCACAGACTATAATAGAAAAAATTGTCATTCACAAAATTGGCAATAAAAACGAAAATCAAGGAATTGAATTGTCACATTCAGAAGTTGAAATTCATGATGAACATACAAAAAATATTTTATTGTCATTTTTTTTAACACCATTTAAAGCTCCCGATTTATATCAGTTCAATCTTGAAACTATATCAGATGAAGATTCTGTTTTGCAGAGTGTTACAAGAATGTTT
>JAJUFK010000389.1 GCA_029266015.1 Bacteroidota bacterium | reverse complement strand
AGCATTGTCGAGTATATGGTCAAATGTAGAAATCGTAAAAGATTTTAATGGTTTCTATTCGTCAACCAACGCACCGGCACTCAATTCGTTGCAAAAAGTAGAATGGGGACGAGGATATTATGTAAAAGTTACGCAAGCATGCGAACTCGATTGGATTGTGAGATAGAGTAATAGGTATGATTGAGAAAAAGTAATATTCTTGACTCCTTTTGCACTAATGATATATGTTATATTAAAAAACATTATGAAAAAGAAAATTGTATTAAGTATTGGATTGTTATTATGTGAATTGTTTGTATTTGCTCAAACAGCAACAATAACATTGACAACTGAAAAGCAAGTTATTCGTGGTTTTGGTGGAATTAATCATCCTGAATGGTATACTGATTTAAATGCTGCCGAACGACAATTGGCATATGGCAATGGTCCGGGGCAATTAGGTTTTACGGTACTCCGCACCTATGTATCTGATAATCCTGCAAATTTTGGACGAGGTATTGAAACTGCAAGATATGCCTATGGTCAAGGAGCGTATGTGTTTGCATCGCCATGGAATCCACCTAGTGCAATGCGAGAAGTATTTGGAACAAATTCTGATGGAACTTCAAAGTATCGTTTAAAATATAGTGAATATGCGAATTATGCAAAACATTTAAACGACTATGTAACCTATATGAAAAATCAAGGCGTAAATTTATATGCCATATCTACACAAAATGAACCTGACTATGCACACGATTGGACATGGTGGACTCCAACAGAAAGTGTTAATTTTATTAAAAATAACGGGCCTTCAATTAATTGTAAATTAATGACTCCTGAATCGTTTCAATATTTAAAGAATGTATATGATCCTATTTTAAATGATCCTGCAGCTTTAGCAAATGTTTCTGTATTTGGAACGCATTTATACGGTACGCAATATAAAGATTTCCCGTATCCATTATTTGAACAAAAAGGTGCAGGTAAAGAATTGTGGATGACTGAAGTGTATACCGATAGTAAATATGATGGAAATATTTGGAGTGATACGTATATAAATGATGACAGACATGCAATAAAAGTTGCAGAACATATTCATTATGCAATGGTTGAAGGAAATTTTCAAACCTATGTATTTTGGCCATTGCGTAGATATTATGCTTTAATTCACGATGGTAATTCCGATGGACAGGGTAATATTCCTGCAGCTGCCGGTACTGCTACCAAACGAGGATATTGTATGGCGCAGTTCTCAAAATTTGTGCGTCCGGGCTATGTGCGTGTTGATGCTACTAAAATTCCTTCTACAAATGTTTTTCTTTCGGCGTATAAAAATGGTAATGATGTGGTGATTGTAGTAGTAAATAAAAATACGGCAACACGTACTATTACTATAAATATCCCCGGAACTCCTATCACTACGTGGGAACAATATACAACATCAGCAACAAAAAATATTGCACAAGGTTCAAATATTACCGGAGGAACATCATTTCAGGTAACCTTAGATGCTGCAAGTGTTACTACATTTGTAGGAAAAGCACCGCAAGGGGCACCAATTGTAACGCTTACCTCGCCTACCGCAAATCAAACTTTTACTGCACCGGCAACCGTTTCTATAGCAGCAACAGCAACAGCAGGTACGGGCAAAACTATCTCAAAAGTAGAATTTTATAACGGCACAACTAAACTTGGCGAAGATGCTACATCACCTTATACCTATTCGTGGACAAATGTAGCAGCAGGT
>JAJUFK010000246.1 GCA_029266015.1 Bacteroidota bacterium | reverse complement strand
GCTATTACTAATTATAAGTGGATATACTATATAAAAGATTCCTATTAGAATGATACTGGCAATACTTACTACAAGAAGGGCAAAAAATAGAAAACCATTATGTCTTTTAGAATCATCTCTAAAGTATGGAAATAAGCGATTAATTGTATGTAAAAAACCCGCTGATGCAAATTGTGCAAATAATACACCATACGTTACAAGTAAACTAAGTAATCCTATTTGTTCTTGAGTAAAATAACGTGGCAATAGTATAGCACTTGTTATAAATCCTAATGCAGCTCCTGCATATACCCATATAGAACCAATAATAGATTGTTTGCGAACGATTCCCATATATTATAATTTATAACGGTCAAATGCATCAATAAATGAACCTTGGGTAGCATTCCATATATGCACATTTTGTTTTTCGGCATATGTTTTTATTACAAAATATGAAGCAAATGCACACATAAATTTATGTAATATTTCGTGTAGCTTTCGTTTTTCATATTGTACGGTATACATATGTTTTGCTTGTGCTGTTTGTTCATCGTAAAAGTGTTTTTGGGTAAGGTACACATCATTAGTCTCTGCTACATATAATTCCGATAGCCATGAATGGTCGGCACCTAAAATATATATATTCTCATATTTTTGATGTATTGCCATCATAAGAGCAGGAGTTAAAATATTATGAGGACGAGGCATTCCCCATAATTTTGTATATGTATAGTGAACAAAAAATTCAAATCCTTCAATAGGAGTTGCATTAAACCACACTATTTGTATATGATGATTGTTGGCAAAATAATGCTTCCAAAATAATGTTTTTTGAGCAAATGTGGGAGCAAAAATGTACAAATCCCATTGTGCTTTGGCAATATTTCTAAATAACGTATCTTGTTCTTGCTTCATATGGGGGGGGGCATCTTCTTGCCACAATTCCGGAGCAAGCACAACATAAAACCGAGGACGTATTTGTTCAAAATATTCTGTATTAGCAAACATATTTACAGCAATTGAATCATGTTGTTTAATATAATTGCCATATTCTTGTATTGCTTTATTTAATGACGGGCCGTTACCTAAAACTATACAATTTGTAGTTGTTTTGAGTAGGGGAATACGTATCGGGTATTTTGATAAAAATATAATACGAATACAACTTACTGTTGTTTGAGCAAGAAGTGTTAAAAAATGTTGTATTCGTAAAGCTATGTGTATCATTCGTTTGATGTATGAACCAAATATTTTTTGGTTTCTAAAAATAGTATTCCTAATAATGCAATAATAAGTAATAATGAACCAATTAACGAAATTGTATTACTTACAGTATACATGTGAGGTTCAAATTTAAAATCTATAGTATGTTCACCTTGTGGTATTTCTAATCCTCGCAATACATAATTTGTTCTAAAGTGAGGAACAAGTTTGCCGTCAATATATGCATTCCAACCTTTGTCATAAAATATTTCCGAAAAAACGGCAACACCTTTAGTTGCAGATTTTGACGTGTATACTAAATGATTGGGAGCATAACTTTGTAACGATATTACCGAAGAACTGTCGATCACAAAAACGGTATCAGATAGCAAATGCTTAAATCGCACATCTACAAAAGCTTGCGTTTTAGGATCAAATTTTTCTAAAGCTGCAATTTCAGCATCGGCGTTGGGAACTATAGTAACTTTAGAAATAAACCAAGCATTACCCAAAGCATCAGGATTGCGTTGTGCAATAGGTTGTTTTGTTTGTTGGTCTTCAACTATAAAATATTTTGTATTAAGCATATTATATACACTCATATTCATTTTGCTTAAATGGAAATCAATTAATTCTTGATATCGTTTCATTTTAGCACCATGATATCCACCTATAGATTTATGATAATATGATGTACTTGCATCATTAAATGGGCTTACAGTAAGGTTCATAACTCTAAAATTAGGGTCAGTATCGGCTAAAATTTGCACATCGGCCGATGATTTTGGAAAAGGATTAGTAACAGAACGCTTTGCAACAAAATCTTGATCATTGAGATATCGTTTGTTTACTCCCCACATATCAAAATAGGTAAACACTGTAAGTAATGTAATTGCTACAACTACTGTAATTTTTTTAAAATATACTGCTGTTAATACACCAAATGTTGCAACTACAAAAAATAATGTTCTCCAAATATCGCTGTACAACATGCTTTTACGGTCGTTGCGTAAAGCATCAAGGAGCCAGTCGGGTAACATTTGTGAATCATATTGTCCGCTAAAATCATATATGCCACCTACAGTAATTAATAAAATAAGAAGAAAACCTCCGGTGACAATTAGAGAAATCTTTAATTTTTTAAAAGCATCTGTTCTACTTTCTTCATCGGTAAAAAAGCGTTTAAGTGCAAGTATTGCAAGTAGTGGCATTGCAAATTGTGCAATTATAAGAATCATAGACACTGTTCTGAATTTATTATATCCCGGGAAATGATCTAAAAAGAATTCGGTTAACCCCATAAAGTTTTTACCCCAAGCCAGCAATATTGAAAATATGGTTATAGTGAGCAACCACCATTTTATGGTACCTTGAACATACAATAAACCAAAAATAAACAAAAATACTACTATAGCACCTATATAAACCGGTCCCGATGTTGAACTTTGTGTTCCCCAATATAAGGGTAGATTTTTAATTACCTGATTTGCTCGCGGAACATTATTTTGTTTTAATGTTTTATATGTTTCAGAATCTTCGGTAAGTGAACCGCTTGATGAACCGCCCTTGAAATTTGGAATAAATAAATTACAGGTTTCGTCAATACCATAGCTCCATGCTGTAGCATAATCTTTATCAAGACCTTTTGTTTTATTTTCTTTATCGTGAGTTAATTCCGATTTTCCACGCATAGAATCTTTGCCGTAATCGTAGGTCATATACAAACTTCCAAAATTAGACGCTATAGCTAGCAATGCTCCTACAAGTAAAAAAGCTGAAGGTTTTATAAATTGTGAAACAAATTCTTTGTTTTTAATAGATTCATATAATTGAAAACCAACAAATACCAGCAATATAAGCATTGTATAATACGTAATTTGTAAGTGATTTATTAAAATTTGTAATGACAAAAACAAACTAAATACTACGGTACCTAATAATAATTTTGACCGATATGCAGCTACTACACCTTCTATTACCAATGGCATATATCCTAAAGCAATAGCCTTAGTAATATGGCCGGCTTCGATTATTATAAAAAAATACGAAGAAAATCCGTAAAAAAGAGCTCCTAACATGCTAAGCAGCATTGAAAAATCAAGCAGCAATAATGCAAGAAAAAAACAGAGGAAGTACATAAATGCTATCATGTATGGAGTTTCATGGCTGGTATTAAAAATACGATGAATATAACTGGTAAAATTACTGTAAGTGGTATGAATTAAATAACTTGGCATACCGCTAAACATACTATTTGTCCATAATGTTTGTTCTCCGGTTTTTTCGTTAAAATCAATTATTTCTTTCGACATACCTTTGTATTGCATTACGTCGTGAGAACTTAATTGTTTATTTTCGGTAAAAATGGGAGAAAAATATATCATGATTGATATAAAAAACAATGCAACTATTGCAATGCCTTGAACAAGGGGTTTGTAGTTAAATGTTTTCATTTGGTTGTTTTTTATTTGTTACTTGTATTATGTTTTTGCTTGTATCAGAAAAAACGTATTCATATTGTTTTTTTACAAAAAAAGCCTAAAATAGTACTATTTCAGGCTTTTTTGTGTGCTATTTCGTGTCATTATACTTTCATTATATCTGCTTCTTTTAATGCTACCTTATCATCAATTTTTGCAATTGTAGCATCAGTTATTT
>JAJUFK010000116.1 GCA_029266015.1 Bacteroidota bacterium | reverse complement strand
GGAATAGTTTCGCGTAAAATTAATGGTACTATAACCGATTTAGAATGGCAAAAATCATGTGTGAGTTACGCAAAAAAATATAAACGTGATATAATTCCACTGTATATTCATGGTAAAAATTCAAATTTCTTTTATAATTTAGCGTCGCTAAGAAAACGATTGAGGATACGAGCAAATATTGAAATGTTCTTTTTAGCTGATGAATTATATAAACATAATAATGAAGAAATTACCATAACTTTTGGTAAACCTATTTCTTATACTCACTTTACTGATTCTAAAAAAGATATAGAGTGGGCACAAGAATTAAAACAAATAACATACGCATTAGCGAACAAATAATATGGAAGCAATAATTGACCCCATAGAACGAAGCATTTTAGAAGCAGAATTAAGTAATGACAAATTTTTACGTAAAACTAGCTTTGGTTCAAATTTACTCTATACCATAAACTATCATAACGCACCACATGTAATGTTGGAAATTGGTCGCTTACGCGAAATAGCTTTTCGCGAAGCAGGTGGAGGTACCGGCAAATCTGCTGATATAGATTCGTATGATACTGATCCACAATTTCCATATCAACAATTAATAGTTTGGGATCCTGCTCACAAACAAATTTTGGGAGGATATCGATATATACTATGCAAAAATGCTCGTGATACTGATGGGGTTTATCATTTAGCAACAAAGGGACTTTTTAATTTTTCCGAAACATTTCAAACAGACTATTTACCCTATGTAATTGAATTAGGGCGTTCGTTTGTACATCACGAATATCAATCGGGAGTTCGTGGTCGCAAAGGTATATTTGTACTTGATAATTTATGGGAAGGGTTAGGTGCTATAATGGCTTTAAATCCTCAAATAAAATATTTATTTGGTAAAGTTACCATGTATTTACACTATGATAAGCTTGGCAGAGATTATATTTTATATTTTATGAAGAAAAATTTTGGTGACAAACAAGGTCTTTTGACTCCTAAATCACCATTAGCATTTCATAATCCGGAAGAAGAATTAGCAAAAGTTTTTACAGGCAATACGCCCGAAGAAGATTACAAAATTTTATTTCACAAAGTACGTGAACGAAAACACAATATTCCACCACTTATAAGCTCATACGTAAACTTAAGCAATACAATGAAAAGTTTTGGGACTGCTCTCAATACTGACTTTGGCGATGTAGAAGAAACCGGAATATTAGTAACACGCGATGAAATAGTACCAGATAAACTAGAACGATACGTATATTCTTATAAAAAAGAATCCGATATATGATACTTCGTTCATATCCTGACATAGGAGATGTATATTACACCATACAATCAAAAAATAAGCGGATAAGTTTACGAATAACAAAAAAAAACACAGTAGAAGTTTGTGTGCCGCATGTGAATTTATTACAAAGAGCCGAAGAATTTGTATTAGAAAAAAAAACATGGATACTTAAAAAATTATCATTACCCAAACCACAACCTATTATTTTTAGCAAAAACACCAAAGAATTTACACCTCAACATTCTTTAGAAATTATACCATCACATACATCTAAAACCTCGGCAAGTATTGAAAATAATAAAGTAATCATATCTCTTTCGCATATTCACGATATTGAATCAGAGGGAGTTCAAAAATTTATCGCAAAAATTAGAGAACAAGTATTACGTGACGAAGCATATACATATATTCCCAATCGAGTAAAAGAACTAAGTAAAAAGCATGGATTTACATATAATTCCATTCGAATATTACATGCAAAAACTCGTTGGGGAACATGCGATGCTCGTAATAATCTTATTTTTACTTGTTATATAATGTTATTACCTCATTACCTTATTGATTTTATAATTCTCCACGAATTATGTCATACTATCCACAAAAATCATGGTCAACAATTTCACACATTACTTGCAAACATTACAGAACAGAAAAAACAAACTTACGAACGAGAACTAAAACAGTATAGAATACTATAACACAAAATACTATTTGTAACTGATATTATTTAAATATCTTTGCAAAAAAGATATATATGACTTCACAAAAACAGCTTTTTTTACAATTGTTAGGACAAACTTCGCCAAATCCTTTGCTTTTAGAAATAGAAAGAGCACAAGGTATTTACATGTACACTCCCGATGGTAAAGAAATAATTGACCTTATTTCAGGAGTATCTGTTAGTAATATAGGACATTGCCATACACGAGTTGTAGAAGCTGTATGCAACCAAGCACAATCATATATGCATCTTATGGTATATGGTGAATTAATACAAACTCCCCAAATACAACTAGCACAATTAATTACCTCACTGCTCCCCTCCTCTCTTGATTCAGTATATTTTGTAAATTCGGGGAGCGAAGCTGTAGAAGGTGCTTTAAAATTGGCAAAACGCGTTACCGGTCGTTCCAAAATAATTTCAACACACAATGCATACCATGGCAGTACTCATGGAGCAATGAGTATAATGGGTAACAGCAATTTTACAAAATCGTTTGAACCATTATTACCCAATATTGATTTTATAGATTTTAATTGTTTAGAAAATATTGAAAAAATTGATACTCAAACTGCGTGTGTAATTCTTGAACCAATTCAAAGTGAAGCAGGAATAATTGAAGCAACACAAGAATTTTTAACCGCATTGCGAAACAAAAGTAATGAAACAGGAACACTGCTGATATTTGACGAGATTCAAAATGGATTTGGACGAACCGGAACCATGTTTGCTTTTGAACATTACGGAATAATTCCCGATATAATTTGTTTTGCAAAAGGTATGGGTGGCGGTATGCCAATAGGTGCTTTTGTTTCGAGCAAAAAAAATATGGATTGCTTTACCTGTAATCCTGTTTTAGGACACATTACCACATTTGGCGGACATCCTGTTTCTGCAGCAGCTTCTTATGCTTGTATACGTGAACTCGCAGAAAATAAAGAAATTATTGAAACTATACCACAAAAGTCTGAATTATTTAAAACACTTCTACTCAAACACCCCAAAGTTCGAAATATTCGTGGTAAGGGATTATTCCTTGCCGTAGAATTAGAATCATCAAAGCAAGTTCATGCTCTTATATCAAAAGGACTAGAATATGGTGTATTGCTTGACTTTTTCTTATTTTGCGACACACACTTTCGTATAGCTCCGCCACTTATAATAGATACTAATCAAATAATTGAATCTTGTAATCGTATTTACCGTGCTCTCGATGAAATATAAATTATATTTACTACTTGTATTTATGTCTTGCTTGTGCAATACTATTTTTGCACAAAATTCTGATTCAACTCAAAAACAATCATTGCTTGACAAAACCATGTCGCTATTTGAATGGAAAATAGGTTCTGCAACCATCAGCTCTTTTCCTTCTATTGGATATGACCCCTCAAGTGGACTCTATGGTGGCATACTACAAGTTGTAGCTATTCCCCCAAAAGATTCTACAAAATATAGTCGTTCAACATCATTAGTAAACCATTATACATATTCTACAAATCATTGGATTAATCTCAAATCAGATTTAATTCTCTATACACACAAGGGAATAAATATAAACACGTATGCTCAATTTTTACAGGCTCCCGATTCATATTATGGTATAGGAAATGACACTTTAAATACCATGCCTGCTCAATTTAACATACAAGATTTTGAGTTACGGGGTGATATTTCAAAATCTATTGCCAACACCTTTTTTGGAGGAATGGTGTTTGATTTTTCACATACATATACCCGTGCCGGCGACACAACAGCATTAGGATTGCAAATTCCCTCGCAAAAAAATAAGCTGCTTTTAGGTATTGGTCCTCATATTGCTTTTGATACAAGAAACAATGTGAATTACCCTTCAAAAGGAGAAATAATTACAGCAAGTTTTTTATTTTACCCAATGCATGCAGATAATGCCTATTCATTTTTTACATTTCAATTTGAAGCAAAAAAATATATATCACTTCAGAAAGACTTAATACTTGCCACTCAGTTTTTTACCGGTTCAGCAACGGGAGAAGTACCATTTTACAACTTATATCAATTAGGCGGAAAATCGAGAATGCGCGGCATTTCTAACAAATACAAATATATTGACACACATGCATATTATGCTCAAGCAGAATTTAGAAAACATATATGGGGGCGATTTTCGGCAGTTGCATTTGGAGCAATAGGTAATACGTGCGAATCATACTCCGATATAGATATTGCTCACTTAAAATATGTATATGGCGGTGGTATACGTTTTCAAACAAGCAAAACAGAAAAACTCCATTTACGAATTGATTACGGACGAGGTGTTTTTGGAGATTCCGGAATGTACATAACTATGCGTGAAGGGTTTTAAATCATTACGGATTATATTTTGATTTACGCATAATTTCTTGTGCTGATTCTATAGCAAACAACTCCTCTAATGTAACAGTTGGATTTTTCTTCATAAATGATTCAACAATTCTAAACCCTATCCATTGACCTATTTTACCGGGTGATTCTTTAGTAAAAACAGGGGTAAACGGACCATCATCAATAAAACGTTTAATGGTCATGTAATCACTACTAAACAATGTATTATCTGTTGATACAAAATATTTCCAAAATTCTCCTTCAGATTTTTCACAAAATTCTAATTGACGAGCTGTATAACCCCATAATACAGTATCAGGCGTTTCAGGCAACATACATTTCACAAAATACATATACCTGCCTTGCTGTATCATATGAGCCAAAAGATATTGTTCAGAAAAAGGTTCGGGGAACTCATTTTCTGCCATAGCTCTCATTACATCGCCGGCAATTTTTTCTTTATACATATTTCGTCTTACAAACGATGATATTTCCATGTCTTTATACAAATCATAATTTTGTCCTAAATATTTATCTATTCCAATTGCTATTAAATTAGAATCTATAACAACCGAATATTGAACTCCACCTATAAATGTGGCAAAACGAGGTATTTGCTTTTTAGGAAAATAATATAAATAATATTGAAGAGCAGGTTTTAATTGTTTATACACAAATAAACTATCTTGAAAAACTTCTTTTGTTTTTGAATACAATTCTTGAATCCAATCTTCATTGAGTAATTCGTTTAATTTTCTGGGGTATACAGTATCTGATGAAATAGGTAACTTCATTATTCTCACATTATACGATTCAAAAAAAGGCCCGTATAATGTTGCTAATTCCTGCTTTTTTTCAGCACTGTAATGCTTCGATAATTCTAATATATGAATTTGATGCGGTAGTATAATAAATGTAGGATTTACAGAATCTACATCACGCTTGTAAGGATTGTTTGAACATGAAAACAATAAACAAGAAATACTTATTAAAGAAACAAAATAAAATTTAAACATATTTTTTTTTACAAAAATAATTACAAATTCAATGCGTTTGGGCTTTACACACAAAAAAATATAAAAAAACTACTCATGAATATCTAATTGTATATTCAATTGATTTATCTATTTTTGCATGGTATGAAGCATCTAATTGTAACCTATATTTTATCTGTTGCTGTACTTTTCGTATGTGGTCAAAATCAATTTGCTACTATAGAAGGTAAAGTAAGTGATGAATATGGTAAAGCACTGAGTTATGTAAATGTAAGCAGTGTATTTGAATCAGTCTTTACAAACGAAAAAGGCATGTATTCCATGCAGATACCCAAAACCGACACTCTTACTATTTTTTTCTCACATATTGGGTATAGTAATCACAAAAAAACACTTACTATTAAACAAGGAACAAATATATATTCAGTTGTACTTACACGGTTAGATATTGAAATACCAAAAGTAGAAGTTATATACAATAAAGAAGTTGAAGAAAAAATAACCTATTTAAGTTCAGAAAAAACAAGAGCACTTACCGGCATATCAATGACTGGAATTGAAGGAACTATAAAGACACTTCCCGGAGTAAGTTCAAAATCTGAACTTAGTTCACAATATTCTGTTCGTGGAGGTAGTTACGATGAAAACCTGGTATATATAAATGGTGTACCTGTATACAAACCAAATATTGCTAGTTCTGATCAACAAGAAGGTCTTAGCATAATTAACCCGTATATGGTTGGTAATATTGAATTTTCGAGTGGTGCATTTGGTGCTCAATATGGAGATAAACTATCAAGTGTTCTCAATGTAAATTATAAAGATGTAACCGAAGAAAAAATTCAATTTGACGCAAGTTTATTAGATGCTAATCTAACATGTGAAGGATTAGCTGACTCATTAGGATTAAGCTATTTGATTGGAGCACGATACAAAAACACCTCTCTTATACTTGATTCACTTGACTCGCAAGGAGAATACAAACCAATATTTTATGATATTCAAGCTCTTTTAAAATATTCAATTTCTTCAAAATTAGGAGTTTCATACTGGTTATACGGTGCAAACAACACATACAAATTTATACCAGATACTCGTACAACAGATTTTGGCGGTTTAGAAAAACAATTTAGAATGAATATATATTTTGAAGGGAATGAACAATATACATATCAACATATTGGTAATGCTCTTACATTTCACTATCAACCAAATGACCGTACAAAACTTGACTTTACGTGTATGGAATATATTGGCTACGAAAAAGAAACATTTGATGTATTAGGCCAATACAGATTGGGCGAAATAATTCCTGATGACAAAAAACCCGGAGCAAAATCAGACTCTATTAAAGTACTTGCAGTTGGTTCATTTTTAGAACATGGTCGCAATTCATTATATTCAAAAACATTATACACTTCACATACCGGAAAGCGTACCAGCGTATTTGCTACATACCAATGGGGAATTACATATTCGCATAACATTTATGATGCTATATATAATGAATGGACATACATAGATTCTGCAAATTATGCATTACCGTATTCTGATACGGCAATCACATTAAAGCATGTTAAAAATGCTGATTTGTTTCTTATTCAACAAACTATTGCTGCATATATACAAGCAAGTAAACGAATTGATTTTGATAATATATGGAGATCGTCACTCAAAATTCAAACAGGATTACGAACGACATATGATACGTATACTCAATCAGTATTATATAATCCTCGGTTACGGTTATTACTAAAACCGAAATATGATAAAAACATTTCTATTTCGGCAGCATCGGGAGTATATTATCAACCTCCGCAATTCAAAGAATTAATATATGAAAACGGAAATATATATACCGATGTATTGCCTCAAAAATCAATACAATATGTACT
>JAJUFK010000292.1 GCA_029266015.1 Bacteroidota bacterium | reverse complement strand
TGCTAAATCTTTTGAGGGGTTCAAAACAAGAATATTATCTAAAATCACTGCTCTTACTGTTATTCAGGGAATAAACAAATTTGTTTTTAATAGAAATTCAAATAATCTTAAAATAAATATTGCCTAAATGCACAACGGGTTCCCTCAATATATTCAAAATCCCAGCGGATTTGAATTGCATCGTGGTGTGAATATAAGTCATTGGTTATCGCAAACAGGTGATTGGGTGCATCGCCCAAGTTTTTTTACCGAACACGATGTGGAATTTCTTCATTCTATGGGGTTTGATCATATACGATTGCCTATAGATGAACAAGTTATGTTTGATGAACAAGGCAATTGTATTGATAGTGCATTTATATCGCTTATACATGCCATTGAATGGTGTATACAACGAAATATGCGAGTTATAGTAGATTTGCATATTCTTCGTTCGCACCATTTTAATTCTCGTAACAATGAAGGTGCAATGACTTTATGGAATGATACTATTGCTCAAAATCATGTATTGAATGTGTGGGATTCTATATCGGTTCGTCTTCATGCATATCCAAATTCTATGGTAGCATATGAATGCATGAACGAACCCGTTGCTCCCGAACACGAAATGTGGAATAAGCTTGTAGAACGAATGATTGCAAAAATTCGTTCGCTCGAACCTGAACGTGTTATTATGTTGGGCTCTAACAGATGGCAGAAACCACATACGTTTCCGTATTTGCGAGTGCCTAAAAATGATAAAAATATTATTCTTACTGTTCATACATATCACCCTTATTTTGTTACTCATTATCAAGCATTTTGGTCGGCTGCAAAATTCTACAAGGGACCGGTTCAATATCCGGGATATCCTATATCAGCAAAGGATTATGCATCCTATGTTGATACAACTAATGCTGCATTAGTTTCAAGAATTAAAGAAGAAAAATGTTTGGAGTATTTTGATAAACAAAAATTACAAAATATTTTACAACCCGCTATTGATAAAGCAAAAGAATATGGACTTCAATTGTATTGCAGTGAGTTTGGGTGTTTGCCAAATATTCCTCGTGATATGCGCTTGCGTTATTATACTGATATAACTAATGTGTTTAGAGAAAATAATATATCATATGCAAGTTGGGATTATAAAGGCCATTTTGGAATAGAAACGTATGACTTTGAAAGTCGTAAACCTACATATATTGATACAACACTTATACAATTGCTTGTAAAATAGCAAATAATAAGAGTCCAAAATAGATTATGAAAAGCTATCTGTATAGTATTTATGTTGTAATATTTGTGTTTAGTTTTAGCTTATGTAATGCTAATACAAGAGTTATTACTGTTGGCGTTTTTGATTATTATCCATCGCTATTTAAAAATGAACAAGGTGAAATAGACGGATATTATAAAGAAGCGTTTAAAGAGATTGAGCGTCAAGAAAAAATTCATTTTGTTTATAAATACTGTTCACGCTCTGAATGTATTGATTTAATGGAGCTTGGCGTTATAGATATTGTACCAAATATTGCTTTTGATACATCATTTGCTAAACGGTTTATATATTCTAATCAAAACTTAACAACAATTTGGGGAGAATTGTATGTTGCTCAAAATTCAAAAATCAATACAATAGAAGATATTACCAATAAAACAATTGCTTGTTTGCCTCATGATATTACAGATATGAAAATTATTGAATTAATTTCAAAATTTGGAATTAGTTTTCAATTGCTTTATTGTAAATCGTATGATGAGGTATTTCAGAAAGTACGTACCTCACAAGTTGATGTAGGGCTAGTTACCAATATTTTTGGTGCAATGAAACAAGAAGATTATTCTGTTCGTCCTACAGATATTGTTTTTAATCCATACAATATATATGTAGTTGGTAATAAAGAACATTCAGAAGTTATTCAAATTATAGATTCGTATTTAAAAAAGTGGAGGTACGATGAACAATCAATTTATTTTACAGCACGTCAAAAATGGTTGTATAATTCCTTTTATTATGAAAAAAACGGATTACCTCTTTGGATTTTTTGGATGATTGTAATTATAGTATTTTTAACTGGTGTTATTATAGTTATAGTTATAGTTTTTCGTAAAAAAGTACATTATACAGCTTTGCAAATAATTGAAAAACAAGATGCTATTCACAAAATAGAATCAAAGTTTAAAACATATATAGATAATTCACCAATTGCAGTATTCTTAATAAATGAAAAAGGTGAATTTGTTATGGTAAATGATACAACTACCATCATATCAGGATATAATAAAAAAGAATTGCTTACAATGAATATTATACAATTAATTCAACAAGAAACATTGGATGAAGGATTTGTGAGTTTTGAAGAGTTGAAAACAATGGGGAGGATTTTTAAAGAGGTTTTAATTACGTGTAAAAAAGGTAATAAAATTTGGATAGAAATTCACGGTGTAAAAGTGAGTGATACCGAATACTTTTGTTTTGCATCTGATATTCATGAGCGAAAAATGGCGGAATTGCAAATTCTACAACAAACAGAAGAAATTAAGCAACAAAATATTGAGCTTATGAAAGCAAAAGCAAAAGCAGAAGAAAGTGATAGACTTAAAACTGCTTTTTTGCAAAATATGAGTCATGAAATTCGTACTCCTCTTAATGCTATTATGGGATTTTCTCAATTATTGCCCGATTATTTTGATGATAAACCAACACTTGAAAAATTTTGTAATATTATACAAGATAGAGGCGAAGATTTGTTGCTTATGATAAACGATGTTCTACATATTGCTCGTATTGAAGCGGGACAAATTACTATACATCATGTTATTACAGATTTATATTCAATTAAGACCTTATTGATTGAAAATTTTACAGAAATTAAAAAACGCTTGAATAAAACCAATATAGATTTATTATTTACTATTGATGAGTCATTATTGCAAAAACAAATTGTAATAGATGATGTTAAATTGAAACAAGTTTTGACAAACCTCATACATAATGCTATAAAATTTACAAATGAAGGAAGTGTTACTGTAACTATAACCGATAAAAATACATATTTAGATATTACTATTTCCGATACAGGAATAGGTATTCCAAAAGAACATATAAAAAATATCTTTAATAGATTTATTCAGATTCATAATAGTGGTAAGGCTCAATTAGGCAGTGGATTGGGGTTAAGTATAGTAAAGGGATTGCTTGAACATGTA
>JAJUFK010000141.1 GCA_029266015.1 Bacteroidota bacterium | reverse complement strand
GGAGTATAACATTATGGATATAGCACAAAAACGAGATATAGTAGAAAGTATAGTTCAAAAAATTAACGAAAACGGACATTTCTACATTACTGATATTGAAGCATTAAATGCCGAAGATACAAGTAATTTACGAAGAAAGTGTTTTGAAAACGATATTGAAATGGTTGTTGTAAAAAACACTCTATTTAAAAAAGCACTAGAACAAATTGGTGGCAATGATTACCAAGATTTATATGGTGTTTTAAAAGGAACTTCATCAGTTTTATTTTGTAAAACTGCAAATATACCGGCTAAACTTATCAAAGAGTTTAGAAATGAAGGCAAACAAAAACCTGTATTAAAAGGAGCATTTGCTGAGCAATGTATTTATATAGGTGATGACCAATTAGATGCATTAGTTTCAATAAAATCGAAAGAGGAACTTATTGGAGATATTATATTACTTCTTCAGTCTCCTATTCAACAGCTTATTGGACAACTTAATTCAGGAAAAAATACAATTGCAGGTATCGTAAAAACATTATCTGAAAAGGAATAATTAAATAATAATAAAGTACAGTACAATTAAATCATTCAAAGACATGGCAGATTTAAAAAAATTAGCAGAAGAATTAGTAAATCTAAGCGTAAAAGACGTAAAAGAATTAGCAGATATTCTTAAACAAGAATATGGTATTGAACCGGCAGCAGCAGCAGCTGTAGCTGTAGCAGCACCTGCAGCAGGTGGTGGCGCAGCGGCAGCAGCAGCAGAACAAACTGAATTTGATGTAATTATGAAATCGGCAGGTGCTGCAAAATTACAAGTTGTAAAAGTTGTAAAAGACATCACAGGTCTTGGTCTTAAAGAAGCAAAAGACATAGTTGACGGTGCTCCTAAAGCAGTGAAAGAAAAAGTTTCTAAAGAAGAAGCTGAAAATATTAAAAAACAATTAGAAGAAGCCGGAGCAGAAGTTGAACTTAAATAAGAACTGGATTTCTTAAAAAAATAGGGTTTAAGTCATGGCAACATGATTTAAACCTTTTCTCATTTTACATATTTTAAGTTCAAATTTTATATTTTTGCAATGGAAACCAAGGAGAGAATTAGCTTCGCATCAATTAAAAACAAACTGGAATATCCAGATTTTTTGGAGATTCAAATTAAGTCGTTTAATGAATTTTTCAAAATAGATTCAACTCCTGAAGAACGCAAGAACGAGGGGTTAAGTTCTGTATTTAATGAAAATTTCCCTATTGCCGATACTCGAAATAATTTTATTTTAGAATTTCTCGATTATCAGCTAGACCCACCTCGATATTCTATAGAGGAATGTTTAGACAGAGGGTTAACGTTTAGTGTTCCGCTCAAGGCAAAACTAAAGTTATATTGTACAGATCCTGAACATGAGGATTTTGATACAGTAGTTCAAGATGTGTATCTTGGAACAATTCCATTTATGACCCCTCGTGGTACATTTGTTATAAATGGAGCAGAACGTGTTGTTGTATCACAACTTCATCGTTCACCGGGTGTATTTTTTGGACAAAGTATGCATGCCAATGGTACTAAATTGTACTCGGCACGTATTATTCCATTTAAAGGTTCTTGGATAGAATTTGCTACAGACATTAATAATGTAATGTATGCATATATCGACCGAAAGAAAAAATTACCCGTTACCACATTATTCCGCGCAATAGGTTTTGAGAGTGATAAAGACATTCTTGAAATTTTTGATTTAGCCGAAGAGGTTAAAGTTTCAAAAAGCGGATTAAAAAAAGTAGTTGGAAGAAAATTAGCAGCTCGTGTTTTAAAATCATGGATTGAAGACTTCGTAGATGAAGATACCGGTGAGGTAGTATCTATTGAGCGAAATGAAGTGATAATTGAGCGTGAAGTAATAATTGATAATGATCATATTGACGAAATAGTTGATTCTGGTCAAAAAACAATTCTTATTCATCGCGAAGACCAAAATTCGGCTGATTATGATATAATTTATAATACTCTTCAAAAAGATCCTTGTAATTCAGAAAAAGAAGCAGTATTTCATATTTATCGTCAATTGCGTAATGCAGAGCCACCAGATGAGGCTACTGCTCGTGATGTGATAGATAAATTATTCTTTTCGGATAAACGCTATGATTTAGGTGAAGTTGGTCGCTACAGAATCAATACTAAATTATATGCCGGAGCCGATGTTGAAGCAGAAAAAGAAGATATTCGTGTTTTAACAAAACGAGATATAATTCATATCATTAAATATTTAATTCAGCTTATTAATTCAAAAGCTGATGTTGATGATATTGACCATTTAAGTAACCGTCGTGTACGAACAGTTGGTGAACAATTACACAACCAATTTGGTGTAGGATTGGCTCGTATGGCACGTACTATACGCGAACGCATGAATGTACGTGATAATGAAGTATTTACTCCAATTGATTTGATAAATTCTAAAACGTTATCTTCTGTTATCAATTCATTCTTTGGTACCAACCAACTTTCTCAGTTTATGGATCAAACCAATCCATTGGGAGAAATGACGCATAAACGTCGTTTATCGGCATTAGGTCCCGGTGGTTTATCACGTGAAAGAGCGGGTTTTGAGGTACGTGACGTTCATTATACACACTATGGTCGTTTATGTCCAATTGAAACTCCTGAAGGTCCGAACATTGGTCTTATTTCTTCATTGTGTGTATATGCAAAAATCAACGAACTTGGTTTTATTGAAACTCCATATCGTAAAGTTACCAATGGTGTGGTAGATTTATCTGACGAAGGTGTAGTTTACTTAAGTGCCGAAGAAGAAGAAGGCAAAATAATTGCTCAAGCTAATGCACCTTTAAAAGATTCAGGTGAATTTGTTAACAACAGAATCAAATCACGTTTAGAAGCAGATTATCCACTTTCAACTCCTGAAGAAATTGATTTGATGGATGTTGCTCCAAACCAAATTACCTCTATTGCAGCTTCACTTATTCCTTTCTTAGAACATGACGATGCAAACCGTGCATTGATGGGATCAAACATGATGCGTCAATCTGTTCCATTATTAAAAGCAGAAGCTCCAATTGTAGGAACAGGTATAGAACGTCAAGTTATTAAAGATTCTCGTATACAAGTAACTGCCGAAGGTGATGGAATTATTGAATATGTAGATGCTAACGAAATTCGAGTACGTTATGACCAAACCGAAGAAGAAGCATTTATAAGTTTTGAGGATAATTTAAAAACTTACAATATCATTAAATTCCGAAAAACTAATCAAAATACATGTATCAATCTTCGCCCAATTGTTAAAAAAGGTGAACGAGTTGTTAAAGATCAATGTTTAACAGAAGGGTATTCTACACAAAACGGAGAATTAGCAATTGGTAAAAACTTAAAAGTTGCTTTCATGCCTTGGAAAGGGTACAACTTTGAAGATGCTATTGTTATTTCTGAACGTATAGTTAGAGAAGACATTCTAACTTCTATACATATAGATGAACATTTATTAGAAGTACGTGATACAAAACGAGGTTTAGAAGAATTTACATCCGATATTCCTAACGTTAGCGAAGAAGCAATTAAAAATCTTGATGAAAACGGATTAATACGAGTTGGAGCTAACATAAAACCGGGTGATATACTTATTGGAAAAATTACTCCTAAAGGAGAATCTGACCCTTCACCTGAAGAAAAATTATTACGTGCTATATTTGGTGACAAAGCAGGTGATGTAAAAGATGCTTCACTCAAAGCTCGGCCATCGTTATATGGTACTGTTATAGATAAAAAATTATTTACTCGTACTATAAAAGATCGTAAATCGAGAGCCAACGAAAAACCTATTTTAACAAAATTTAAAGCAGATTTTGATGTAGAAGCAGATAAATTAAAAGCTGTTTTAATAGAAAAACTATTTACGTTGGTAAATGGTAAAACATCGCAAGGAGTAAAAGATTATTCAGGTAATATTTTAATTGCAAAAGGAGCTAAATTTACACAAAAAGCATTGAATGAGATTGAAGATTTTACGTACGTAGTAACCGATAAGTGGACAACCGATAATTCAAAAAATGATGTAATTTCTAAATTATTAGTAAATTACTGTAAAAAATTAAAAGAATTAGAAGGTGAATACAAACGTAAAGTATTTAGTGTAACCGTTGGTGATGAATTACCATCAGGCATTATGCAACTTGCAAAAGTTTATATTGCTCAAAAACGTAAATTAAAAGTGGGTGATAAAATGGCAGGTAGACACGGTAACAAAGGTATTGTATCAAAAGTTGTACGTGACGAAGATATGCCATTTTTAGAAGATGGGACAATAGTAGATATTGTACTAAATCCACTTGGTGTACCTTCGCGTATGAACTTAGGACAAATTTATGAAACCGTTTTAGGTTGGGCAGGTAAAGAATTAGGAGTAAATTTTGCAACTCCAATTTTTGATGGTGCTACTCTTGATGAAATTACCGAATATACTCGTAAAGCAGGAATACCTGATTTTGGTAAAACATATTTATATGATGGTGGTACAGGTGATAAATTTGATCAACCTGCAACTGTTGGTGTTATTTATATGTTAAAATTAGGTCACTTAATAGACGATAAAATGCATGCTCGTTCTATTGGTCCATACTCGCTTATAACTCAACAACCACTTGGAGGTAAAGCTCAATTTGGAGGTCAACGTTTTGGAGAGATGGAGGTATGGGCAATTGAAGCATTTGGTGCATCTAATATACTTCAAGAGATTTTAACAATAAAATCTGACGATGTATATGGTAGAGCTAAAGCTTACGAAGCTATAGTAAAAGGAGAACCTCTTCCTGTTCCGGGATTACCTGAATCATTCAATGTATTATTACATGAATTACGCGGTTTAGGTTTAAATATGGATTTTGAATAAAAACCACTTATATTAATTATTAAAAAAAAGGAATTACATATATGGCTTTCAGAAAAGATAACAAAATAAAAAATAACTTTTCAAAAATCACTATAAGCCTTGCTTCTCCTGAAGATATTTTGGAGCGTTCAAGTGGTGAAGTTTTAAAACCTGAGACTATAAATTACAGAACATATAAACCAGAACGTGACGGTTTATTTTGTGAACGAATTTTTGGTCCGGTAAAAGATTATGAATGTCATTGTGGCAAATACAAACGTATTCGCTATAAAGGTATTATTTGTGACCGTTGTGGTGTAGAAGTTACAGAGAAAAAAGTACGTCGTGAACGTATAGGTCATATAAACCTAACTGTACCCGTTGCACATATTTGGTATTTTCGTTCGTTACCTAATAAAATAGGATATTTACTAGGATTGCCAACAAAAAAACTTGATGCAATAATCTATTATGAGCGATTTATTGTTGTACAACCGGGTATAAAAGCTGCTGATGGTATTCAAGTTGGTGATTTCTTATCTGAAGAAGAATATTTAGATATAGTAGAAACATTACCAAAAGAAAATGAATTACTTGATGAGGAAGATCCAAATAAATTTATTGCAAAAATGGGTGCAGAAGCACTTGAAGATTTGCTTAAACGAATAAATTTAGATGAATTATCATATTCATTACGTGACCAAGCAGGAAAAGAAACGTCTCAACAACGTAAAAATGAAGCACTTAAACGTCTTCAAGTAATAGAAGCTTTCAGAGAATCAAAAGGTAAAAATAAACCTGAATGGATGATTGTAAAATGTGTTCCTGTAATTCCACCGGAATTGCGTCCTCTTGTACCATTAGATGGTGGACGTTTTGCAACCTCTGATTTAAATGACTTGTACAGAAGAGTTATAATTCGTAATAATCGTTTAAAACGATTAATTGAGATAAAAGCACCCGAAGTAATTTTACGTAATGAAAAACGTATGCTTCAAGAAGCTGTTGACTCTTTGTATGATAATTCTCGTAAAGCTAATGCAGTAAAAACTGATGCAAATAGAGCATTAAAATCATTAAGTGACAGTTTAAAAGGTAAACAAGGTCGTTTCCGTCAAAACTTATTAGGGAAACGTGTTGACTATTCTGCACGTTCCGTAATTGTTGTAGGTCCGGATTTACGATTACATGAATGCGGTTTACCAAAAGAAATGGCTGCAGAATTATACAAACCATTTATCATTAGAAAACTTATTGAACGTGGTATTGTAAAAACAGTAAAATCTGCCAAAAAAATTGTAGACAGAAAAGACCCTATAGTTTGGGATATTTTAGAAAATGTATTAAAAGGTCATCCGGTATTATTGAACCGTGCTCCTACTCTTCACCGTTTAGGTATTCAGGCCTTTCAACCAAAAATGATTGAAGGTAAAGCAATACAATTACATCCTTTAGTATGTACTGCATTCAATGCCGATTTTGATGGTGACCAAATGGCTGTCCATTTACCATTAGGAAATGCAGCAATTCTTGAAGC
>JAJUFK010000360.1 GCA_029266015.1 Bacteroidota bacterium | reverse complement strand
ATACCTTGAGGGTTAGTGATACCTAAAATTAACATGTGTTCTGCTAACCAACCTTCTTGTTTTGCCATATATGACGCAATACGAAGAGCTAAACATTTTTTACCTAATAATGCATTACCTCCGTAACCAGAACCGTATGACCAAATTTCTGATGTTTCTGGGAAGTGAGAAATATATTTTTCTTCAATTGGAGCACATGGCCATGCTACATCTTTTTGTCCCGGAGCTAATGGTGCACCAATAGAGTGAACGCAAGGAATAAAATTGCCATCACCTAAAACATCAAGTACAGCTTTACCCATACGAGTCATGATTCTCATGTTTACAACAACATATGCAGAGTCAGTTATTTCTACACCAATTTTTGCAATGTTAGAACCTAATGGACCCATGCTGAATGGGATAACATACATAGTACGACCTTTCATACAACCTTTGTATTTTGCCAATAGAATTTCTTTCATTTCTTTTGGAGCCATCCAGTTGTTTGTTGGTCCGGCATCTTCTTCTTTCTCGGTACAAATGTACGTTCTGTTTTCTACACGAGCAACGTCACTTGGGTCTGATTGATAGTAGTAAGAATTAGGACGTTTTTTGTCGTTTAATTTTACCGCAGCACCGCTTGCAACCATCATGTCGTTTAAACGATTATTTTCTTCTTCAGATCCGTCAACCCAATAAACTGAATCCGGTTGGCAAATTTCTGCCCATTCGTTTACCCATTTAATGAGTTTTTGATTTTTCGTTAAATTTGTCATCTTTGTAAAACGTTTAGTTAATATTAATTTTTTTATGTTTTCTAAGTTTCAAACATTAGCTCAAAAATAGTTAAAATTCTTAAATATCAAAATTAGCACATTGCCTATAGTGTCAATTTTACTTCGTGTTTTTATGTGTTTATAGTTTTTTAATTTGTATTTAACTTTTTGTATTTTAGAATTTTATGTTTTTTTTCTTTTTAGATATTTTTGTTTTTTTGTATGAATACTCATAAAAATTCATGTAATATATCAGTAGATTTTAGAATGAATATTTTTGGCTTTTCAGAAAAATAAAATTTGTAGTTTACAATGAGGATTGTTTACTATACATTATAATGATACTTAGCATTTATTTTCTGTTTATTCGGGGAAATTTATCGGGATTTGAATTAAAATAATCTGATATATTTTCAAATGATTCTATTTCACAGGGTATAGTTATTCTACCGTATTCATTCTGTGTGTTTGCTTGTTTTGTAAAAATAATTATTTCAGATTCTTTTATTGTAATTGATGTAATATCAGAAAAAGGAATTTCTTGTGTATAACTATAGGTTGTTTGTGTTCTTTTTGATTGTTTTATACTTTGTAATGATTCATTTTCAATGAATTTGCGAACAGAAGTGTTTGATATAACTATACGCAGCCCTTTACCAATTTTTTGGATTTCGTATGTAAAACCTACTCTTATGTAGATATATACAAATCCTAAAATGATTGCTCCCAACACAAAAAACAGCAATGATTTAGAAAGGAGCGACATGAATAAGAAAATGATAAAAACAATGCTAAATCCTATATGAACGATTTTTAATCGTTTGGAAAGCATTCTTTTAACATAATTAGATATTTGGTTAGATGATATTGCACATTCTTGTTCTATCATATTTACAATATTAGTCATCAATAGAAGATTTTCCATGACAATTTTTATATTTTTTGCCACTTCCGCAAGGGCAATCATCATTTCTGCCTACTTTTGGACCAACTCTTACCGGTGCTGATTTTGGTTGTTCTCGAGTGTCTTGGTTACGCGTTGCGGTATTTGCATCATCTTTTTTTGCTTGTAAGTTGTTTGGCATCCTTTTTCGTTCTTGTGCTTCATGCGCTTCGGCTTGAATAGGAATATGTGCTTTTAAAACACTTGAAACTACTTCTTTATTTACTGTTTCAAGCATGGTTTGGAATAAATTAAATGATTCAAATTTATAAATTAACAGAGGGTCTTTTTGTTCATAAGAAGCATTTTGAACCGATTGTTTTAAATCGTCTAATTCTCGTAAGTGTTCTTTCCACGCTTCATCTATACTTACAAGAATTATAGTTTTTAAGAATTAACGAACTAATTCTTTTCATTCGGTTTTTGTTGCTTT
>JAJUFK010000101.1 GCA_029266015.1 Bacteroidota bacterium | reverse complement strand
CGTAGAGAAAAAATGTATGAATTTCTTGAACGATTAATTTCTGCAGCTTTGCCTCGAATCAGAGATTTTCAAGGATTTAATACAAAATTTGATAAACGTGGTAATTATACATTTGGAATCTCTGAACAAATTATTTTTCCTGAAATTGAGGTTGATAAAGTTAATACAATGTTAGGAATGGATATTACTATAGTTACTACTGCAAAAACTGATGAAGAAGGTTTTGCATTATTAAAAGAATTTGGTTTTCCATTTAAAAAATAAGAAATTATGGCAAAAGAGTCAATGAAAGCTCGCGAAGTTAAGCGTAAAAAGTTAGTTGATAAATATGCGAAAAAGCGCGCAGAATTAAAAGCTAAAGGCGATTATATAGGTTTAAGTAAATTACCTAAAAATTCAAATCCTAATAGATTGCATAATAGATGTAATATAACAGGTCGTCCGAAAGGATATATGAGACAATTTGGAATTAGTCGTATCCAATTTAGAGAAATGGCATCGGCAGGATTAATTCCAGGAGTTAAAAAAGCAAGTTGGTAAAATAATATAAAAGAGACATGACAGATCCAATAGCAGATTATCTAACAAGAATTAGAAATGCTCAAGCAGCGCGTCATAAAGTAGTTGAGATTCCTTCTTCAAATATTAAAAAGGAAATTACTAAAGTACTTCATGACAAAGGATATATTTTAAGTTATAAATTTGATGATTCAGCAGATGTGCAAGGAGTTATAAAAATAGCTTTAAAATATCATCCCGTATCAAAATCACCGGCAATTAAATCGTTACAACGTGTGAGTAAACCAGGTTTAAGAAAATATGTTTCAACAGATGAAATGCCTCGTGTATTAAATGGTTTAGGAATAGCTATTCTATCTACAAATAAAGGAATAGTTTCAGACAAAGAAGCCAAAGCATTGAATGTTGGAGGCGAAGTTTTATGTTACATTTATTAAAAAATAGAAAGTAATGTCACGTATTGGTAAAGCACCTATAAGTATTCCTGATAAGGTTGAAGTAAAGCTAAATGATTTAGTTGTTACTGTAAAAGGACCAAAAGGAGAATTAAAACAAAAAATTGACGAAGGATTTAACTTAGAATTTGATAATAATCAAGTTGTAATAACTCGTCCATCAGATGAAAAAGAACATAAATCAAAACATGGTTTATATCGTTCTTTAATAAAAAATATGATTGAAGGAGTTAGTAAAGGATATACAATTGAACAAGAATTTGTCGGAGTAGGTTATCGTGTGAGTGTAACCGGTCAAAATGTAGAAATGTCATTAGGATATTCACATAATATTGTGTTACAACTTCCAAAAGAAATTAAAGCTGAAGCTAAATCAGAAAGAGGTAGTAATCCGCTATTAACTCTTACAAGTATTGACAAACAATTAATAGGTCAAGTTGCAGCTAAAATTCGTTCATTCAGAGCTCCAGAACCATATAAAGGTAAAGGTATTCGTTTCAAAGATGAACAAGTTCGTCGTAAAGCAGGTAAATCAGCAGGTAAATAATATAAAATAGTTCAAAATGGCTATCACTAAAGTTGAAAGAAGATTAAGAATAAAAAAACGTATTCGAAAAATTGTAGAAGGTTCTGCACAACGTCCTCGAATGTCTGTTTTTAGAAGTAATAAACAAATATCAGTTCAATTAATTGATGATAAAGCAGGTACAACTCTTTTGGCTGCATCATCATTAGATAAAGATGTTGCAAAAGAATGTAACGGCAAAACTAAAATTGAACAAGCAGCAATTGTTGGAAGTGTAGTTGCAAAAAAAGCAATTGAAAAAGGAATAGAAGAAGTTGTTTTTGATAGAAATGGTTACTTATATCACGGAAGAGTAAAATCATTGGCGGAATCAGCTCGTAATAATGGCTTAAAATTTTAATATAATATGGCTGAAAATAATAGAAAAGTAAGAACATCTGATTTAGAATTAAAAGATCGTTTAGTTGCTATTAATCGTGTTACCAAAGTAACAAAAGGAGGAAGAACATTTAGTTTTTCTGCTATTGTTGTGGTTGGCGATGAAAATGGTATTGTTGGATATGGTTTAGGAAAAGCAGGAGAAGTTACTGCTGCTATTGCCAAAGGTGTAGAAGATGCGAAAAAAAATCTTATAAAAGTTCCAATAATAAAAGGTACTATACCTCACGAACAAGAATCAAAATATAGTGGTGCAACAGTATTTATGAAACCAGCATCGCATGGTACCGGAGTTAAAGCCGGAGGTGCAATGCGTTCAGTTTTGGAAAGTGCTGGAATTACCGACGTATTAGCAAAATCAAAAGGTTCTTCAAATCCTCATAATGTTGTAAAAGCTACATTTAAAGCATTGGTTGAAATGAGAGATGCGTATATGGTTGCAGAACAAAGAAGAGTTGAATTATCTAAAGTTTTTAATGGATAAAACAAAAAATTATGTCTAAAGTTAAGATAACACTTGTTAAAAGTAAAATTGGTCAAACCAAACATCAAAAGTTGGTACTTGAAGCTTTAGGATTAAGTAAAATCGGTTCAAATACCGAAAAAAATCTTACTCCTCAAATATCAGGTATGGTTGAAAAAGTTAAACATTTAGTTCAAATCGAAGAAATTAAATAACAATGAAATTAGAAGCATTAAAACCAGCAAAAGGTTCTACAAAATCAAAAAAAGTTATAGGCCGTGGTTCAGGTTCCGGTCTTGGAGGTACTAGTACAAGAGGTCATAAAGGAGCCAAATCACGAAGTGGATATTCAAAGAAAATTGGTTTTGAAGGAGGTCAAATGCCTTTACAAAGAAGAATTCCAAAATTCGGTTTTAAAAACATCAATAGAGTAGAATATAAAGCTATTAATTTAAGTGATATTCAAAATTTAGTTGATAAAAAACAAATTACCGATTTTGATACAACAGTGTTTGCAAATAATGGATTATCATCAAAAAATGAATTAATAAAAGTATTAGCAAAAGGTACCTTATCATCAAAGGTTACAGTTAAAGTTCATGCTTTTTCTAATAAAGCAAAAGAAATGATTGAAGCGCAAGGTGGAACAATCGAAAAAATATAATTTGTATGAAATTTCTTGAAACCCTTAAAAATATTTATAGAATTGAAGAATTACGATCTCGAATTCTGTTTACGCTTAGTTTAATTTTAGTGTATCGTTTTGGATCATTTGTGGTTTTACCGGGAATTGACCCAAACGGACTAGAAAAATTAGCTACTCAAGCAGATTCCGGACTTCTTAGTTTAATAAATATGTTTTCCGGAGGTGCTTTTGCAAATGCTTCAGTATTTGCATTAGGAATTATGCCATATATATCAGCATCAATTGTAATACAATTATTTGGAATTGCAATTCCTTATTTTCAGAGATTACAAAAAGAGGGTGAAAGTGGAAGAAAGAAAATAACACAAATTACACGCTTTTTAACAGTACTTATATGTGCTGCTCAAGCTCCGGGATATTTAAAAAATCTTCAATATCAAATACCAGATGCAATAATAGTTAATTCGGGTTTCTTTTGGATATCATCAATTATAATTTTGATAGCAGGTACTATGTTTGTTATGTGGTTAGGTGAACGTATTACTGATAAAGGAATTGGTAATGGTATTTCATTTATAATTATGATAGGTATTATAGCAAAATTTCCATCTGCTTTGTTTCAAGAATTTGGTATGAGAATGGAAGGTGCCGGAGGTTTAATTGTATTTTTAGTTGAAATGCTTGTATTACTTCTTATAATCACTTTTTCAATAATGTTGGTTCAAGGTACTCGAAGAATACCTGTACAATATGCAAAACGTGTAGTTGGAAATAAACAATATGGTGGAGTGCGTCAATATCTCCCATTAAAAGTTAATGCTGCTGGCGTTATGCCAATTATATTTGCTCAAGCATTAATGTTTATACCATTAACGTTAGCTGGTTTTTCAACTACAGATAATGTATCATGGTTTGTAACTACTTTTTCAGATTTTACAAGTTTTGGTTATAATTTTGTTTATGCAGTCTTAATTATCGCATTTACCTATTTTTATACTGCAATAACAATGAATCCACAGCAAATTGCTGATGAATTGAAACGTAATGGTGGTTTTATACCGGGAATTAAACCAGGTAAAAAGACAGCTGAATTTATAGATAATGTTATGTCAAGAATTACTTTACCAGGTTCTATTTTCTTAGCAATTGTTGCAATTTTACCTGCTTTAGCAATGTTATCTGAAGTAAGTAATCAATTTGCTCATTTTTATGGTGGTACTTCACTACTGATTATTGTTGGAGTTATATTAGATACATTACAACAGATTGAAAGTCACTTGTTAAATAGACATTATGATGGTTTAATGAAAACAGGCAGAATAAAAGGAAGATCATCAGCCGGATTAACAACATCATCAATTTAAATTATGGCAAAGCAGCAATCTATTGAACAAGATGGAACTATAATCGAAGCATTGTCTAATGCAATGTTTCGAGTTGAACTTACAAATGGACATGTTATTACAGCTCATATTTCCGGTAAAATGAGAATGCATTATATTAAAATATTACCTGGAGATAAAGTAAAAGTAGAAATGTCATTATATGATTTAACTAAAGGAAGAATAACTTTTCGATATAAATAAAATAAATAAACATGAAAGTTCGAGCGTCAGTAAAAAAACGAAGTAGCGAATGTAAAATAGTTCGCAGAAAAGGAAGGATTTATGTTATTAACAAAAAAAATCCAAAATTTAAACAAAGACAAGGATAATTTTTATAATTTTGCACCAATTTTCAAAGTAAGTTACTATGGCAAGGATAAACGGTATAGATTTACCAAAGAATAAACGAGGCGAGATAGCATTAACCTATATATATGGTATAGGAAAATCAAGCGCTAACAAAATTTTGTCAAAAGCAGGAGTTGATAAAGACATCAAAGTAAAAGATTGGAATGATGATCAAACAACTGCAATTAGAAATGTTATTTCATCTAACTATAAAGTAGAAGGTGAATTACGTTCTGAAGTTCAATTAAATATTAAACGATTAATGGATATTGGTTGTTATAGAGGTATTCGTCATCGTTTAGGGTTACCGGTAAGAGGTCAATCTACAAAAAATAATGCACGTACAAGAAAAGGAAAGAAAAAAACTGTTGCAAATAAGAAAAAAGCAACTAAATAATTTATAGTTTGATATTATGGCTAAAAAAACGAAGTCAGTAAAAAAAGTAGTAAAAGTTGAAGCAGCAGGACAAGCTCATATACATGCTTCATTTAATAACATTATTGTTACGATTACAAATGCCGAAGGACAAGTAATATCATGGTCTTCTTCTGGTAAAAAGGGGTTTAGAGGTTCCAAAAAAAATACTCCGTATGCAGCTCAAATGGCCGCAACAGATTGTGCAAAAGAAGCATTTGATTTAGGATTACGCAGAGTAAAAGTTTTTGTTAAAGGACCTGGAGCTGGTAGAGAATCTGCAATTAGAACAATACATAATTCCGGAATTGAAGTTACAGAAATTGTTGATGTAACTCCGCTACCTCATAATGGTTGCAGACCTCCAAAAAGAAGAAGAGTTTAATTTTAAAAAAATTTAGTTACATGGCAAGATATACTGGACCTACATCAAAAATAGCACGTAAATTTGGAGAACCAATTTATGGACCAGATAGTGCATTACAAAAAAAGAATTATCCCCCTGGCCAACATGGACTTTCTAAAAGAAAAGCAAAAAAATCCGTGTATGGAGTTCAATTACAAGAAAAACAAAAAGCTAAATATATGTATGGCGTTTTAGAACGTCAATTTGCTAACTTATTTCATGAGGCTGAAAGAAGACCTGGAGTTACAGGTGAAATTTTAGTGCAATTATTAGAACAACGTCTAGATAACGTTGTGTATAGAATGGGAATTGCAAATACACGCAGAGCTGCTCGTCAATTAGTAACTCATCAACATATTACCGTAAATGGAGCTGTTGTTAATATACCTTCTTTTCATGTAAAACCTGGTGATATTGTTGCTGTTCGTGAAAAATCAAGATCACTCGAAGCAATAACTCGTTCATTGAGCACTAATTCTGTTAGTAAATTTTCATGGTTAGAATTCGATAAATCTCAAATGCAAGGTAAATTTTTAAATGTACCCGAAAGATCAGAGATACCGGAAAATATCAAAGAACAATTAATAGTAGAACTTTATTCTAAATAATTTTATAGAAAGACTTTTGTCTATGGCAATTTTAGCATTTCAAAAACCCGATAAAGTTATAATGCTTGAATCGGATGATAACATTGGAATTTTTGAATTCCGTCCATTAGAACCAGGATATGGAATTACAGTAGGTAACGCTATTCGTAGAGTATTATTATCGTCTCTAGAAGGATATGCTATAACTAACATCAAAATTGAAGGTGTAGATCATGAGTTTAGTACCATAAAAGGTGTAGTTGAAGATGTTACTGAAATAATTTTAAATATTAAACAAATTAGATTTAAAAGAGTAACAACTGATTCTGTTCAATCTGAAAAAGTATCTGTTACCGTTGCTGGTAAAGATAAATTTGTTGCAGGTGATTTAAATGCATTTTTAACTAACTTTCAAGTTTTAAATACTGATTTAGTTATTTGCAATATGAATACCTCAGTAAAACTTACAATTGATTTTTGGATTGGTAAGGGAAGAGGATATGTTCCTGCTGAAGAAAATAAAATTATGGATAGCGAATTTGGAATAATTCCAATAGATTCTATATTCACACCTATTAAAAATGTGAAATATTCTGTTGAAAATTATCGTGTAGAGCAAAAAACGGATTTTGAGAAGTTAATTCTTGAAATTAAAAGTGACGGCTCAATTCATCCAAAAGACGCTTTAAAAGACGCTGCTAAAATCTTGATTCAACATTTTATGTTGTTCTCAGATGAAAAAATAACGCTTGATACAGAAGATAAATTTGGAAATGAAGAATTTGATGAGGAAGTATTACATATGCGTCAACTTCTTAAATCAAAACTTGTTGATATGGATTTATCTGTAAGAGCTTTAAATTGTTTAAAAGCTGCAGATGTTGAAACGCTCGGAGAACTTGTTCAATTCAATAAAAATGATTTGTTGAAATTCAGAAATTTTGGTAAAAAATCTCTTACTGAATTAGATGAATTATTAGAAGCTTTAAATCTAACTTTTGGAATGGACATAAGTAAATATAAATTAGATAAAGAATAATTATAGAAAACAATGAGACACGGAAAGAAAGTTAACCATTTAGGTAGAACACACGAACATAGAGCTGCTATGTTATCAAATATGGCAACATCTTTAATTATGCATAAACGTATAAAAACTACTCTTGCAAAAGCTAAAGCATTACAAAAATATGTTGATCCTTTAATTACTAAATCTAAAGAGGATACTACACATTCACGTCGTATTGTTTTTAAATACTTGCAGAATAAATTTGCTGTAACAGAATTATTTAGAGAAATATCATCAAAAATTGCTGAACGTCCGGGAGGTTATACTCGTATTATAAAACTAGGCAATAGATTAGGTGATGCTGCTGAAATGTGTTATATTGAATTAGTAGATTTTAACGATACTTATCTGAAAGAAGGTAAAACTACTAGTACAAAAAAATCTCCGGTAAGAAGAAGTCTAAAAAAATCTACTTCCACTTCAGAAAAAGTAGTTAATACACCTAAAGAAGATACTGCTTCAGTAAGTGAAGAGTAAAATTATATTTAATATAAT
>JAJUFK010000029.1 GCA_029266015.1 Bacteroidota bacterium | reverse complement strand
GAATCGTTATCTGATACCGAAAAAGATGAGCACATAAAACAATTATTTATTGCAAAAGAATCTGAGCGCATGGAAAAATCATATATAGGACAAATGGGGCACTTTATAGCACCGGCAATTCAACCTTTAGGATTTGATTGGAAAATAGGTGTAAGTATTGTAACCGGTTTAGCGGCTAAAGAAATAGTTGTAAGTTCTATGGGGGTTTTGTATCAGTCAGATCTGAATGCCGATGAAGCCTCGGTAAGTTTACAACAAAAATTACAAGAACAAACACATGCATACGGACCGCGTAAAGGTGAAAAAGTGTTTACTCCTTTGGTAGCATTTACTCTTATGTTGTTTGTGTTAATATATTTTCCGTGTGTTGCGGTAATAGCAGCAATAAAACGTGAGGCTAATTGGAAGTGGGCTTCATTTACAATGGTTTACACTACTGTGTTGGCATGGCTGTTGGCATTTGCAACATACCAAATTGGTAGTATATTGTAAAAATTGAAAAAACAATGATGCAAGAAATTTTTGTATATATTATTCTATCAGCAACAATAGTGTATATTGCGCGTTCGTTGTATCAATCACTTAAACCGCATAAAAGAAATAACACATGTAGTGGTTGCAACGGATGTTCGTTGCAACATTCATGTAAACAAAGTTGTAAAGAATGAAGTTATAATATTAAAAACTGAAATATCGAGCTTCAGGGAAAGCATTTCGATAAATACCTTTAATATCAAATAAAATAAATGGTTCTGCTGCAATAGATTTAAAATATGATTCTGATAAATTTTCGTATTCTGTATGTTTTACTGCAATCAAAATTACATCATATTTGCCTTGAGGTTCTTGTGCTAATTTGCAATTATATTCACGTAATACTTCATTAGGACAAGCATAGGGATCAACTACATCTACATGAATACCAAATGATTCTAATTCGGCAACGGTATCAAATATTTTTGAGTTACGAATATCACTTACGTTTTCTTTGAAAGTAGCTCCCATTATTAGTACCCGTGAATTTTTGAGTACTTTACCGGCATTATTTATTTCTTTCAAAATATTTTTTGCCAAATATATAGGCATATTATCATTTATGGCACGTCCCGAAGTTATAATTTGCGCATGATGTTTTAATTGAATAGCTTTGTATGTAAGGTAATATGGATCAACTCCAATACAATGCCCGCCAACCAAACCGGGAGTAACTTTGTAGAAATTCCATTTTGTAGCTGCAGCCTCAAGTACTTCGTATGTATTAATATTCATTCTTTTAAATATCATTGAGAGTTCATTCATCAATGCTATATTTACATCGCGTTGAGTATTTTCAATAATTTTTGCAGCTTCGGCTACTTTTATACTACTTGCTTTATGAATACCTTTAGTTATAATTGAGCCATAAACATTGGCAATTACATCAAGAGCTTCGGCATCACTACCCGATACAATTTTAAGAATATTGGTAAGAGTATATACTTTGTCGCCCGGATTTATTCGTTCCGGTGAATATCCTAATTTAAAATCAACACCTAACTGTAATTTAGATATATCTTGTAATATTGGTAAACAATCTTCTTCGGTAGCTCCGGGATACACAGTAGATTCATACACAACATAATCACCTTTTTTAAGTGCTTTACCAACTAGTTCGGTTGCAGACAAAAGAGGTCGCAAATTAGGAATATTATGATTGTCGATAGGAGTTGGTACAGCTACAATAAAAAAATGAGCCTTACTCAAATCGTTAGGATTCGATGTAAATTCTATATCGGTACCATCAAAGGCTTCTTTTTCTAATTCTTCACTGGGATCTATATGTTGTTTCATCAATTCAATTCGTTCTGAATTGATATCAAATCCTATAACTGAATATTTTTTTGCAAATTCTAATGCTAGTGGCAGCCCAACGTATCCTAACCCAAGAACTGCTATACGTTTATTTTTTGATTGTAACTCTTGTATCATATCGTATTCTTCAAAGTGCAAATATACTTCATAGCTTTCTAAAAATCAGCATAAAGCAGATATTTTTTTCTAATTTTCATAAAGGTTTCAAGGTCTTGTTTCCATGAATTTCTTATTTGCTGTGCTGTCATTCCTTGTTCTATTTGTTTCTGTAATTCTGCAGTTCCGGCTACTTTTAAAAAAAATGGTGTAAAAAACGGTTCTGTGCCATTGTAATTTTTATATGCATCTATAAAAATATCAAGTGGCAATTGAGTGATTGTGTTTACCGGATATTTGCGTAAATCAGTACCGTAACACAATACATTTTTGTGAGGAGGATTTTTACTAGCTCCTTCTATACTGCGAGGAGTAAACGAAAATTGTGTTTGTTTATATTTGGGGTGTCCTACTACTTGAAACGGAAAGTCAGTGCCTCTTCCACAACTTAACACAGTTCCTTCGGTTAAACATAATACAGGATACAAATAAATAGATGTAATATTTGGTAAATTTGGCGAAGGTGCTATTGGTGGTATATATTTCATTTTGTGTGTATATCCATCGCACATTACATAGTGAAGTTTACATTGTATGCCTCCTGCAAGCCATTTTTCACCTTGTATCATACGAGCATATTCGGCTACTGTCATACCATGTACTATAGGTACCGGGTGCATACCTATAAATGATTTATATTGCATGTTTAAAACAGGACCATCAACATAAAATCCATTTGGATTTGGTCTGTCTAATACCCAAAAATCTATTCCATTTTCGGCACATGCTTCCATTACATTGTGCATAGTAGATATATATGTATAAAAACGTGCTCCTACATCTTGCATGTCAAATACAACTATTTCTATTCCTTGCATATCGGCAACAGAAGGTTTCTTTTTATCGCCATATAATGAAATTATAGGAATATTAGTTTTGGGGTCAACTGAATTTGTTACAGCTTCGCCGGCATCGGCTTTACCCCTAAATCCATGTTCGGGTGTAAAAATTTTCACAATAGTAACTTTGTTGCGAATAAGCATGTCTACTAAATGTTCATTTTTTACCATCGACGTATGATTGGCTACTACAGCAATTTTTTTACCTTGAATTTGATCCAAATAATCTTCGGTGCATTCAGCTCCTACTCTTAATTGAGAATAACAAACCGAATACGTTATCAACATTCCTAAAATTAGTTGCACTATCTTCATCATTTCCCCATTTAAAAATTTCAAGAACAAAACTTTATGTATATTTGCCTATATGAATACAGAACTCTATTTAGCAAAACGAATATTGCCGCATAAAGATACGGCAAATATATCAAAACCAATTGTAAATATTGCAATTATTGCAATTGCTCTTGGTTTAGCTGTAATGATTGTTTCCGTTTCGGTTATAATTGGCTTTAAATCAACAATTAGCGATAAAATATTCGGTTTTTCATCACATATTCAAATTGTAAATTTTGATACTAATACATCGTACGAAAGTGTTCCTATTTCAAAAGATAGTATTCTTGTAAAATCAATTAAAACTATTCCTGATGTTGTTCATGTGCAAACATTTGCAACAAAACCGGGAATTATTAAAGTAAACAATGCGGTAAAAGGAGTTATTGTAAAAGGTATAGATAATAGTTTTAATCCTACCTTTTTTCAAAATCACAAAATAGATGGCTCTATGGTTACTTTTCCCGATACAATTACTGACAGGGTATTGGTTTCAAAGCAAATAGCCGATTTATTACAATTACATACCGGTGAGTCATTTATTATTACCTTTGTTCCTAATGAATCAAGTAAAAAACCACGTAAGCGCAGATTTGTAATTTCGGGTATATATCAAACCAATTTGCAAGAAATTGACAGTCGTTTTATTCTTGCCGATATACGACATATTCAGGCATTGAATAATTGGGAAAACAATCAAATTTCAGGGTACGAAGTTTTTTTGGATTCGCACAAGAAACTGCAAAAAAATAAACAGTTGATTCAAGATGAGGTAGGCTATGATATAGGTCCCGATGTGCAAAGGCTCAAAGTACAGACTTTACAAGAAGTTATGCCGCAAATATTTGATTGGCTTGCTTTATTAGATATGAATGCTTGGGTAATAATTATATTGATGGTTTTGGTTGCAGGTATGAATATGATTACCGGTTTATTAGTTATAATTCTTGAAAAAACTATGAATATAGGAATTCTTAAAACCTTAGGTATTGAAAATGTAAGAATTCAAAAAATATTTCTTTATATAGGAGCCATGCTTATAGGAAAAGGAATGCTATGGGGCAATATTATAGGTATTTCATTGTGTGTTATTCAAATGTATTTTAAAGTTATTCCGCTTGATCCGGCTACATATTTTATGTCATATATACCTATTTATATATCTGTTCCGGCTATTTTGGCTCTTAATGTTGGGACGTTAATTCTTACAGTAGGTATGCTGTTGTTGCCTTCATTCATAATTTCAAAAATTAGTCCTGCGCAAGCTATACGGTTTGAATAATCAATATTTGGTATTTTGATAAAATAATACGTATTTTGAAAAAAAATACAATATGGGATGCAATTGTAATACAAACGGAGATAAACAAAAAAATCTTGATTCACGATATTTACGCATGGCTCATATTTGGGCCGAAAATTCATACTGTAACCGTCGTAAAGTAGGAGCTATTCTGGTAAAAGATAAAATGATAATTTCTGATGGATACAATGGAACTCCATCGGGATTTGAGAATATATGTGAAGATGAAGAGGGAAAAACAAAACCCTATGTTTTGCATGCCGAAGCAAATGCCATAACTAAAGTTGCAAAATCTGCAAATAATAGTGCCGGAGCTACTATGTATGTTACAACTTCACCATGTATAGAATGTGCAAAATTAATTATACAGTCGGGAATAAAGCGAGTAGTATATACTGATGATTACAGAAGCAACGATGGTATAGAATTGTTGCAAAAAGCAGGTATTGAGGTATGCAGAATTGAAATAGAATAATATGGAACAAAAAAATACACGTGTAATTATACCTTTGATTATTGGAATTTCAATATTTGCAGGATTTTATTTGGCAAGATTTGTTGGTGTTTCGCCTCAAAAATATTCTAAACAAACCGATAAATTAGCAGCGCTTATGGAATTGATTGAAACAGAATATGTAGATTCTGTTTCGCGCAGTGAAATTATTGAATCCATTATTCCTTTTGTGTTGGAGAAGTTAGATCCACATTCTGCATATATAGTACCTGAAGAATATAATGAAATTCAAGATCCCATTCGTGGCTCATTTGAAGGTATTGGAGTACAATTTAATATAAAAAATGATACTATCGTAATTATGCAAATTATTCCCGGTGGACCTTCAGAAAAAGTTGCACTTAAAGCAGGAGACCGAATTATTACAATAAATGATTCGTTGGTAGCAAACAAGGGAATAACCAATGATAAAGTTGTAAAATTACTGAAAGGACCTAAAGGAACAAAAGTAAAAGTTGGCATAAAACGCGAAGGACACCCACAATTATTAGATTTTGTAATAACACGTGATAAAATTCCGTTTAATAGTATTGATGCTGCTTACATGATAGAACCTACTGTGGGATATATTAAAATAAGTAGATTTGCAGCAACAACGCCCGAAGAATACACCGAACATATTACCAAATTAAGAAATCAAGGAATGAAAAAAATTATAATTGATTTACGTGATAATGGTGGTGGTGTATTGGTGGCTGCAATTTTTCTTGCCAATGAATTTTTACAAAAAAATGATGTAATAGTTTATACACAAGGAAAATCACATGCCAAAGAATATTATCGTGCCGATGGTAAAGGAACATGTAAAGATATAGAACTTGCTGTTCTTATAAATGAATATTCGGCTTCGGCAAGTGAAATTTTTGCTGGTGCCATGCAAGATAATGACAGAGGAGTTATTGTTGGTCGTCGTTCCTTCGGTAAAGGATTAGTTAATCGCGATTTTATGTTTGCTGATAGTTCTATGGTGCGTCTTACTATTCAAAAATTCTATTCTCCTTCAGGTCGATGCATTCAAAAACCATATACCCACAATAAATCTGATTATGCAAATGAATTGCTTGAACGCTTTGCGCATGGTGAAATGCAAATTAAAGACAGTATTCATTTTCCTGATTCATTAAAATATAAAACCAAACAAGGAAAAACGGTATATGGTGGAGGGGGAATAATGCCCGAAGTTTTTGTACCTATTGATACTGTAGGGTACTCAAATTTTTATTCTAATTTGGTTCAAAAAAGCATAATGTATGATTTTGCATTTGAATATAGCGATAAACGAAGAGCTGAATTATCGCGCATTGTAAATTACAAAGATTTTGAAACATATCTTGTGTCGCACAATGTATGGAATTTATTGCTTGCGTATGCACAAAAAAGAGGTGTGCATGCATCGCGTACCGACATACTAGTGTCAAAAAAACGAATTGAAACACAATTGTATGCATATATAGCACGTACTATTTTTGGAGAAACAGAATTTTACAGAATAGTAAATAAAGATGATACAACTATTAAGCAAGCTCTACATGCACTAAAAAAATGATAACTAATGCATTATATACGGTTGATTCAAAAGAATTTACATTAAGTGTAGTTCCTTTAGTAACTAATGTTTCTCAAGAACATATTGCCATATTAAATACATTAGAAATAGAGCAGTTGCAAACTATAGAATCATCTTCGAAAAAAGCTGAGTTTGTTACTTCTCGTAATGTATTGCATTCTATCTTAGGGCCACAGTATGAACCTATTCAATATGCAGAAACAGGTAAGCCTTATATGAATTCTATGAATATAAGTATAAGTCATACAAAACAATTTGTAGCTGCCATAGTTTCAAAACAATACAATGTTGCCGTTGATATTGAAATGTATCGTACAAAAATTCATATCATTGCTCCGCGTTTTATGAATACTAAAGAATATAGTTTTTATGTAAGTACAGAAGATAGAACGGTAATATGGTGTGCAAAAGAGGTGTTGTTTAAATTGTATAATGCTAGCCCAAATTTTAAGGAACATTATAGTATTAACATATGTGATTTACATGATTCGGGAACTCTTACCGCTACTTTACAAACTCCTGCTATTGAAAAAATAATAGAATTATCGTATTTTCGTACACTACAATTTTGTTTGGTGTGGGCATATAATTCATAACGTATGGTATATAGTTTATTTACACAACCCAAAAAACAATTAGCATTGCTTATTGACCCAGATAAGCATACGAATGAATCATTACAATATATTGCAACAGTAGCCCAAAAGGTTGGAGTAGATTATGTATTTGTAGGTGGTAGTTTATTAATTACTGATATTTCCGATTGTGTTTGTACTATAAAATCATATTATACAGGTCCTGTAATTTTATTCCCCGGACATGCAAATCAAGTATGTAGTTCGGCAGATGCTATTTTGTTTTTATCATTAATTTCGGGGAGAAATCCCGAGTTTTTAATAGGTAATCATGTAATAGCGGCCCCTGCTATAAAACAAGCAGGATTAGAAGTTATACCAACCGGATATATACTTATAGAATGTGGTAAAACCACATCGGTAGAATATATGAGCAACACTCGTCCAATACCGGGTACAAAACCTGATATTGCCGTTGCTACAGCTATGGCCGGTGAAATGTTAGGTTTGCGTGCTATGTATATAGAAGGTGGCAGTGGAGCAGATAATACAGTGAATACTACTATAATTCAAAAAATTAAACAATCATGTACGGTCCCCATTATAGTAGGTGGTGGTATTCAAACACCGCATATGCTTACATCAATTTTTGAAGCAGGGGCCGATATTGCTGTTATAGGTACTATAATAGAAAAACAGCCCGAATTGCTTGCTCCTATGATGGAGTGTGTTCGCAGATTGTAATACATAATTGTATGAATATACTGAGCAACAAAATTCAAAATAGTATTATCATTCTTTGTTCATTGCTCTGTGCAATTATTTTTTTCAATCTATTCGGGTTTTTACGTTTCAATGAAGCCGATACGCCTAATTTTATAAATGCGGCAAGAATACTGTTTGGTGCTACCGATTTGATTGATTGTCAATCAAGAATTACAAAACCATTTGTGTTACTTTTCCCCGGGTTTTTATATACCTATTTTGGTATTTCTATTACAGTAACAATGCTTATACAAAACCTTATTTTTTTTGTTGGTACCGGTTTTTTTACTGCAAAAATTTTACAATATTGGGGATTTGATTTTACGTTGCAATTATTAGGTGTTTTTATTATTTATACTGTTCAGCCTCTTGCTGTACTTAGTTTTATGCTTATAAATGATATAGCAGGATATTTTTTTACTACATTCTTATTATATTATTATTTACAAACTAAAGTTCAAACGTTGGAACAATGTGTTGTATTTTCATTAATTGGAATTGTTGGAGTATTAAGTAAAGAAAGCAGTGCTTTAGCACTTATTGTTGTTTTGCTTTATATGTTGATGTATCATTCAAAACAATGGATTCGGCTTGTGGTAACGTATGCTGCTATTACAATTGCATATATGGGAGTTCAATGGTATATACAACATACTTTCGGATATGTAAGCAGTATAGAAAATCTTACTCAAAAATATGAAGAACCCGAAGGATATATTTTTAAGATTCAACAACTTATACATAGTTTTGACGTGTATTGGATATATATTATAGTTGGCGTATTATATATTATTTTACGTAAATCACCCTATTCTTTTTTTGTGTGGGCAACAATAGTATCTATACCTTTTCTTTTTTTATGGCCTTCGGTTCAAGATAGAACAATAGCAGTAGCTGCTCCTATATTTGTTTGGGTTATTATTAGTTTTTTGCAGCAATCTACATGGTTGCATAAAGGATTACTTATTGTAGGAGGAATTTCTAATATAGTATGTACATATATAATTTATGCTTACAAAACTTCTAATGTGTTACCTGTGTACTATACTATATTTTTTGTGCTGTTTGCTTTATTGTATAAAGAAAAAATTAAGCAAATTATATAAAAAAGAGGCTGTTAGTTAAAACTAACAACCTCTTGCATTGTGGGGGGGGAGGAGAGAATATATAGGGGAAATTATTGTTTTAGTATAGTAAATGTTTTTTTTACATTTTCTTGAGAAACTTCTACTATATACATTCCAGAAGGTATTGAACTCATAGAAATAGTTTCAATATCTTTACAAGAAGTAGTTTGTAATACTAATATACCCTGCATATCATATATTGAAATGGTAGAATTGATGCCATTTATATTTACATGAATATCATTAGTTACAGGATTAGGATATACTTTTATTTGTTCTGGAGTTAAAGTTTGTCCCGTTTCTATTACAGTATTATCGTCAGAATATGATCCAAATAAAACTTCATTTTTAAGACCTCCTACAGTATATTCTATATATAGAAGTGGAGCCTTAGCAGAAGAACCTTCATATGCATGAGCAGTTCTTGTTCCTGTTCCGGTAATAATAAATGTCATAGCGCTCGATGTAGTAAAGCCTGTGCGATTTACAATTTCTTGAACAATTGTTTGTAATTCAGGAGTTCGTTCATTTGAAGTTGCAGCATTTACTGTGTTCCATGCAGGAATATTATTCCAAGCTACTGATGCAGTTGTTTTTGTTCTGTTTGATACATTTTTACTTGCAGTTGTAAATGCAGCTGAATTATCAGCAGCTTCACCACGAATAGTTACACTTGTAGCGGCTGTTTTCTTTTCGTCACACGTAAACTGAATATATGCTTTGGAAATTGTAGCTCCTTGCGGTATGTTTAATCCGGTAAAACGTAAACCAATTACTTGATTTCCATATGTAGTTCCGTCATATACCAATTCTATATCAGAACTGTTTGTATACATACTGCCTGTTTTTGATTCTTCTACATCATCCATACCTGTAGCAATTCGTTTAGATACAGTTATTGGAGTAGAACCGCCTGAAGTTGTTACCGTAACATTAACAGTCGATGATGTTGTTACAGCTCCAAGATTATCGGTTGCTTTTGCGGTAATACTGTATGAACCTGCAGCAACATTTGACCAAGTATATGAATAAGGCGATGATGTATCTTCACCTAATTTAGTAGAACCTTGATAAAATTCTACTTTTGCTATTGTCCCGTCAGAATCGGTAGCATTTGATTGTATAGTAATAGTTGCTGGAGCTGAATAACTTGTGCCGGAAGCAGGACTTGAGATAGAACATGTAGGAGCCTGATTAGAAGCACCTCCCGATATCCAAATAGGCGATGTAATAGCTTCTTGACCATCAGCTTGTTTTACTTTCACATAAAAATAATCACCATGTAAAGTATTTAAAGTGCTTGTAATATTTACATTCGTTACATTTGGTGTCCATGTAGATACAATATTATGGTTTTTATCAAATAAAACTACTTCTGTAAAAATCTCATTATTACCATCAGCAGCTTGAATTTGTAAACTATAATTGCCGGCAATCATAGTTGAACCCATTTCTTGACCATTTATTTTGAATGATAATGATAGATTTTGGTCTAAAGTTGAAAAAAATCGGCGAGCTTGCATAGCTGCTAATAAGTCGGTACGAGTTAAATTATTTGCTAAAATCGCTAAACGAGCAGGATACGCTGTCCCCCAAGTTCCGCTGTGATTATCACCTGCTCCTGCAGCACCAATTTTCCATCCTCTTGTTATTGCTTCATCAAAGTACCCTTTATTATTGTCGTTGGTATAGTAACCATCATTATAATAATATTCAACAAAATAGTCACCTTTGTTCCATAATTCCATACCTACAAATTGATTTGAAGGAGTGGTAGTAAAATGACTAAATTCTAAACCTGCAGCATCTTCACGACCGGGATGATTAAAAAATGCTACTCCGTTTGGTCGCGATGCCAACCAAGTAACTAATCCGGCAAATGTGTTTGTAGGTGAAGTTGTAGTACAATAATCATCAGTATTAATTACAGCAACGTGTCCATATTGACCTCCCGATGACCACTCAAAACCATAAAATGCTGTAAATACACCATCTTGATTTATTGCATTAGCTTGATTTTTTATGTCTGTCCATTCGGTTGATGAAATAGAACCTGAATGGTCTGCTAAGCTAAAAAAATCTAATTTAGCTGTATTTTTAGCATAACTATATGCAGTTGCAGGTGTTCCTGTACCATCTGACACATTTGAATGATTGTGTAAATCGCCATAATACACAGTGTAACCGCCAATAGTTGGTCGTTGACCAAATGCAACAATAGACAGTGCTATTAAAACACTCGTCATTGTAATAGAATTTAGTAAAGTTTTTTTCATATTCTTTTTAGTTTAAATTAGTACTGTACAAAAATGCATGCAAAACAGAAAAGAATATTTTTAGAAAAATTTATGATATTATTATTATAATGTATTGAAATACTATACAATAGTTAATAGCATGTAATATTTATGTAACATTTGTAAACAAATCTGATTGTATATTATACAATTGAATATGTGCAATATTTAGATTTATATGTAAAATATAGATTTGTAAGATGTTATTAAATCGTAAAAAGGTAATAAACTATATAGAAAAAGAATTTCTACAATGTTATTAATTTGAAAAAATTAATGACTTGCCGATTCTAATGAATCTATATCAATGTGTTGTTTAAATAAAATTTTTCTGACTGCAAGAGCAAAAAATGCTAAATACGCAAAACACACTACGGCAATTATGTATGATTGATGGATCCCCAATATATCGGCTAATTTACCTTGTATAGGAGGCACTATACCTCCACCTAATATCATCATAATTAAAAATGCTGAACCTTGCGAAGTGTATTTGCCAAGTCCGGTGATAGATAAACTGAAAATGGCAGGCCACATAATACTGCAAAATAGCCCACCCGATAAAAAAGCATAAATAGCAATTGTGCCATGACTCAATAAACCTATAATCATTGCTGTTATGCCTAATACGGCAAATACAAATAAAGTAGTGGCAGGTTTGTCTTTACATAGCATCATTGCTGCTATTTGAATGGCTACGCAGATTATATAGTAGTACAATATGTGCATATCTTTACCCGAAATAGTATTAGCAGCTATTACCACTATAAATGCAAGTATAGGTGCAGTAATTAAAGCAATGGTTTTTGCTCTGTTTTGAAGGTTAAACGCATGTACCGCTCCAGCCCATCGGCCTATCATTAAACTACCCCAATACATTGAAATAAATGGGGCTATTTGCGATGATTCATATCCGCCAAAGAGTGGTTGTTTTAATAATTCACCTAAATTACTACCTATAGTAACTTCTACCCCAACATAAGTAAAAATAGCAAGCATTCCTAATATTACTTGCGGATATTGCATGGCTCCCCATCCGTGAGCGTTTACTGATGCACGTTTTTTTATAAGTAATAATCCGCCAACAACTATAGCCAAAGCGGCTAAAAGCCATACCATACGGTATTTTTCGGCATTTAAAAATGGTGCTTCCCAACCTTGAGCATATGAATGGAATACAGGCACAAACATACACAGTAATAAACCGGTAATTATGAATAATGAACGTAATGCTTTATGTGCCTTTTCCACATGCTCATCTTGTATACCGGCAGGAACTTTTTTAGAAAAATGAAATATTGCTGCTGCTGTTACAAATAATATTCCTACACATATATACAGGAGTATTACTTTGTTCAATTGCAATCCGGCTATTTGTTCATCGCTTATTTCAGAAACACTGCCAAATAATGCAAATGCTACAATAAGAGGCCCTATGGTGGTACCAAATGAATTCACTCCGCCTCCTAAGTTTATTCTGCTGCTTCCGGTTTTGGGGTCGCCAAGTAATACTGCAAAAGGATTGGCAGCTGTTTGTTGAAGCGAAAACCCTAAAGCAACTATAAATAAACCGGTAAGCATTCCTATATAAATATTAGAAAATACAGCAAGAATCATTGCTCCTGCTCCTAATGCAGAAAATAACAATCCATATACAATACTTTTTTTGTAACCCCATGAATTTACTAAATCTGTTCCACGTAAAGAACTATAGGCAAATAGTATTAAAGCACCAATGTAATATGCCGTGTAAAAGGCAAAATCAATTAATTGGGATTGAAACTGATCTAATGAAAAATAATGTTTGCAAAACGGAATAAAAATACTATTACCGGCTGCTATAAATCCCCAAAAAAAGAATACAATTATTAATGTATACAATGCAGGATAATTTGTTTTTTCTAAAGAGTTTGTCATATATACTTAGTTTTATACAAAATAACCAAAAAAAAATTACTTTTCATGCATTCTATTCTCATGTTTTTTAAGTAGTTTTGAATATATTTTACTTTTAAAATCAAGAAAATGAGAAAATTAATCTATAGTTTATTTTTATTTTTTAGTGTTGTAACAATTCAAGCTCAAGATATAATTCATCTAAATTCAGGCTCTCAAATAAAAGCAAAAGTTCTTGAGATAAAACCCAATATAATAACCTATAAATTATATGAAAATATTCAAGGGCCAACATATTCTATATATTTACAAGAGGTGCATTCTATAGCTTTTGAAAACGGATATGTAGAAACTATTTCACATACAGCAGCCCCTCAACAATTAAATCAAACTACTGTAGGTAATCAATCTAAAGCAGCTCCGCTTATTTGTAATAAAGGAACAGTAAAACAAAATAATGTTGAATTAAAAGACGAAGAAATTTTAAAATTGTTGCAAACCAATCAGCAGGCATTGGACTATTATACCAAAGGCAAAAAATATGAACAAATTGATAAAATGCTAGCTAATGTTTCATTAGGTGTTGTAGGAGGGGTAGCTCTTTTTCAATTGGGTGGGTATGTTGGAACTCCTGCAGTAATTGGAGCAGCGGTATATTTTGTAGCTGCTTTTACAACTGCCTCTGTATATAGAAGTAAGGGACGTTCTTATATTCAACAAGCTGTAGATATATATAATACAGGATTACAACAATAAATATTGTTACAATTGTGAGTATAGCAGGTTTTATACAATCATGGTATCATAATAGATTTAATAGAATACTTATTATAAGTACTTTATGTATAATTTTTTTAATATTTGGTTATTTTTATTCTATCCCCGATTATACCATATTTCCGGGTAATTCGTCATTTCAAAGCATTACATATTCTGACAAAACAATTGGAGGTAATTCAGAGATACTTAATTTTGCAACTACCGATACGGCAATACTGTTTGATTTTATACTTAAAGACAAATCATATGTTCATTATGCAGGTATTACATTGTATCAAAATAATTGGAAACATATAGATGTTTCTCACTATAATACTATTACAATTAGTATGAAATCAGTGGGAATTCATAACATTGGCGTTTATTTTTTTCGACGCGTGCGAGCGTATCCCCATCCACATCGCCACCATCGATGACCAGCGAATCGCCTACCTGGACGTGGGAACCGGT
>JAJUFK010000193.1 GCA_029266015.1 Bacteroidota bacterium | reverse complement strand
GCTATTTATAAGTTTGGTAATAACCTATTTTTGGAAAATAAGTTTACATATGATTGGTATTGGCGGTTTTACAGGTATACTTTTAATTCTTTCATATGCCCAACATTCTGTACCATTAAGCATACTGCCATATAGTTTTTTAGCTGCAGGTTGTATAGCTGCTGCAAGACTGTATCTTAACGCTCATTCATCGTTACAAATATATGTAGGTTACATTACCGGTCTCATTACCAGCATTTTTTTTACAATCATATTCATAATTTAACTCTAAATACATGATTTTACGCAAATATGTTGTATATTCGCATAAGGTTTTAATATTTAGAATATAATGTTTCGTAAGTCCACTTTGTCAATGTTAATAATAATTGTGGGAATGATACTTCCTGCAACATTATTTACACAAGATGAAGGTACATTAAAACAGTTATATAATTCTATAGAAAAACTACTTTCGCAACGTGAATACGAAAAATCTATTCCATTGATAGAACAATTACTTGCAGCAAATCCATCAAATGCCAATTATAATTTTAAAATGGCTTATGCAATAATACGAGGCCATAGCGATAAAAATCCAATACCATATTTAGAAAAAGCCATACAAAACATAAACTTTAAATATAAATCAAAATATACTCAAGACGGGGCTCCGGTAGATGCACTATGGTATTATGCTTTACAGCGTTATTATAAATATGAATATGATATAGCAAAAGATTATTTTGAACGATATATTTCACTTATTCCCTCAATTCATACTAATTATGAACCATGCAAAGCATATATACAATGGTGCAAAACAGGTCCTGAATATGTAAAAAATCCGGTAAAAGTGATTCATAAAAATTTTTATGAAGCAACTGAATTGCCCAAATTCTTCCATAGTGCCCTATTTAGCCCCGACGAATCTATTTTTATTTTCACGGCCGAACAAAACCAAAATATTGATAATTATAAAGTTGAACATCGTTCATTAAATGATGATATTTTTATAACCTATCTTAAGAATGGCAGTTGGACTACACCAAAGCCACTAAGTAATTCTATAAATAGTTTACGTCGTGAAGCCTGTATAGGAATGCATCCAAACGGCAAACAACTATTATTATATCGCGAAGATCCAGATGGTGGTAATATTTATTATTGCGATTTACTTGACAGCGCTATTTGGTCTGCTCCAAAAAAATTCCCTGCACCTATCAATTCTTCGGCAAATGAATCACATGCTACTATATCGGCCGATGGAAAAACTATATACTTTACCAGTGACCGAGAAGGTGGATTTGGAGGTTTAGATATTTATATGTGCAAATTGCAAGCTAACGGAGAATGGGGGAAAGCAATTAATTTAGGTTCAAGTGTGAACACTCCCTATTTTGAGGAAAGTCCACACCTGCAAGCAAACAGTAATCTACTGTATTTTAGTAGTAACAGGCCCAATGGCTTAGGAGAATTTGACATATACCGTTGTGAATTAAAAAATGACAGTATAGCTTATACTGTTCAAAATATTGGTTACCCAATAAATACTCCCAGAAATGATATGTTTTTTAAAACAAGTATAGACGGAGGAAAAGCGTATTACTCTTCACCTTGTAAATCTACAAATGGTGAATATGATTTTATGTTGGTTGAATTTTTAGATCAAAAATTATATCCAAACATTCTAATTAAAGGTGTTGTTCTCAATCAAAACGGCGACACGTTAAAAAACATTCCAATTACTCTCTTTAACCTAACAGTAAAAGATATTACAGACTCAACTAAAGTCAATAAAAAAACAGGATTTTACACATTTAACCTTCATTCTAAAAACAAATATTTTGCATCAATAGAATACGATGAAATGGTTTACTTTTCAAAACCATTTACATTTAACAAATATTTTAGTGACTATAGTTTTTCAAATGTAATTGAAGTAGATCCTATTATCATAAACGATTCACTAATGCATCAAGACATTGGTTCATTTAAAGTTTTTAAACAAAATTTACAAACTACCGAAGTTGACAACGAAGGTAATACTAAAAACATGTTTACGGTTTTAGAAAAAATGCCTTTACAAACTATTTCACGAACAAATAACACCATAAGTTCAAAACCCAATTTTGTATACACCCCGCCTACTATTAAAGAAGAAGTTACAAAACCAGATATTACACTAACTATAACTGAACCTGAGAAAAAAGAACCGGTAACAAAAATAACAGAAATTGCTGATGTAATAGAAAAACCAAAAGAAAAACCTATAACAAAATCATCAGTAAAAAAACAAAATCTTTCTGCTGATTCTCTTATAAATATTGGTATATCAATATTTAATCAAGGAGATTATAGCAAAAGTATAGAAAATTTTAATAAAGCTATTGCTATTATTGATACAACAAAAAACATACAAACAAAAATTGTAGGACTTGAATACATTGCCGACGCTCAATTTAATTCCGGACAAATTCTTCAATCTATAGAAACACATAAACAAAGTTTAAGTACAATAGAAAGCACTCAAAATGCGACAGCAATAAAAAACAAACAACAAGAAATTGCAGAAATTTATAGTAACTTATGGTATAAAGATGAAGCTATCAAATATTTAGAAAAAAATCTAAAAATTGATAATCAAAATAATAATACTGAAGGATTATCACAAACATATCAAAATATAGCTCAAGTATATTTACAACACAACAACCAAAAAAAAGCTATAGAATATTTACAAAAAGGTGTTGATTTAAGTAAAGATGAAAAAAAGAAAGCTGAAGCATATAATGCATTAGGAGTTTCATATCATCAAATTCAACAAATTTTAAAAGCCATAGAATACTACAATAAAGCTATTCAAACTGCTGCAAAAGTAAATGACAAAAAAGGCTTAGCTCAATATCAAAATAATTTGGGTAATGCATACTTTGACTTGCAGAAATTTGAAGAATCTATGATTCATTATAAAATTTCACTTGGACTACAACAAGAATTACTTGATGAACGAGGTGCTGCAATAGCTTTATATAATATTGGTAATATATACAGATTACAACAAAAATATAATTCGGCAATTGATAATTACACACAAAGTATAGAATTAGCATTAAAACAAAAAAGCAATGATATTTTGGCAAAAAACTATTTTGCTATGATGCTTATATACAAAATCATAAAAAATTATCCGTTAGCACTTGAATATTACAAAAAATATTTTGGAATAGCTTCACCCTATCAAAAAGACTTTTCTGTATTGTATAACGAACAAGAAAAACACAGTGTAACAGAAGGTGACATATCACTACTTCAAGCACAAATGAAACGAACCGAAGAAATTTTAAAATTTGAAAAACAAAAATATGAACAAGAATTAGAGTTATTGAAACAAAAAGAACATGTTCTCAAAATTACCCGAATAGCATTATTAATTTTAGCGATAGGGTTATTTTTAATGCTTATACTCTTATTGTTGAGATACAGAACTCGACGTAAATATTTTAAACAACTATCACAACAAAACACAGAAATATTACAAAAACAAGAAGAAATAATTGTACAACGCGAAAATTTAGAGCAAATGAACACTTTGCTTGAAAAACTTTCTATTGTTGCAAGTAAAACAGGTAATGCAGTTGCAATTCTTAAACCCGATGGTAGTTTTGAGTGGACAAATACTTCATTTGACTCATTATACCAAACACAAGCTACATCTATGATTGAATTTGCCTATAATGATCAAGAAAGATTACAAATTCAGCAATGTATAACTCAATTACAATCTGTTCAATATGAAACAAAACGACATATTGGAACTACCGAAGCTTGGGTCCTTTGCAATCTTACTCCAATTATTATTGATAATGAATTATTTAAAATAATAGTTCTTGAATCTGATATCACTGCACAAAAAATTGCAGAACAAAAAATTAGAGAACAACGTGATGAAATTCAAATACAAGCAAAAGAAATTGAAAAACAAAGAGATATAGCTATTGAACAACGTAATGAAATTGAATTGCAAAAAAATGCAGTAGAAAAAGCATTGCAAGATTTACAAATGACACAGAAAAAACTTATTGAATCAGAAAAAATGGCTTCATTAGGAAATTTGGTGGCAGGAGTTTCGCATGAAATAAATACTCCTGTGGGTATTGGTATAGCTGCATCTACATCTCTTAAATCAAAAACCGAAGATATTTTAGAATTGTTTACTACCCGCAAAATGAAACAATCTGATTTGGATACATACTTACAATCAACTCAAAATGCGGTTCAACTCATTCAATCTAATTTAAAACGTACCGGCGATTTGGTAAAAAGTTTCAAACGAGTATCGGTAGATGAAATGACAGATACAATGAGAGAATTTAATTTACTTGAATATATTGGAGAAATTGTAATAAACCATGATGCAAAACTCAAAGAACGTAATATAAAATTACTTATTGATTGTCCTTCTGATATTTCAATATACAGCTATCCGGGAGCATTTGCACAAATTATATCAAATATGACATCAAATGCATTATTACATGCGTTTAAAAACAAAGAATCAGGAACAATTACAATTACATGTCGCACAGCAAATAATAGATTATATTTTATATTTTCTGACAATGGATGTGGAATGACAAACGAAGTTGTACAAAAAGTATTTAACCCCTTCTTTACAACAAACATGCAAGCAGGAACAGGTTTAGGAATGAACATAGTATATAATTTAGTAACTCAAAAACTGCAAGGTGATATATATTGCGAAAGTACAGTAAATGAAGGCACTACATTCAAAATTGATATTCCATTGAAAGAACAATCGTAAAACTTGTATATATATGAACTGCATAATTTTAGATGATGATATAGTAATTTGCACGTTACTAGAAAACTATATTAAAAAAACTCCTGGTATTCACATAAAACATGTATTTCATAGTCCTTTACAAGCATTTGAATCTATTAATGAATTTTCACATATTGATGTACTGTTTCTTGATATGGAAATGCCTGATATG
>JAJUFK010000391.1 GCA_029266015.1 Bacteroidota bacterium | reverse complement strand
AGCCGGTCGTGATGGTGGTGAAGGTAAATGTATTTCATTCTATAGCTATAAAGATATTACAAAACTTGAAAAATTTATGCAAGGCAAACCAGTTGCCGAGCAAGAAATAGGAAAACAGTTGTTGCTCGAAACTTCTTCATATGCTGAATCAAGTGTGTGTAGAGTTCGTCAATTGCTAAATTATTTTGGAGAAGTAATGACAGAAGATTGTGGTAATTGTGATAATTGTTTGAATCCAAAAACACAATTTGAAGGTAAAGAATATGTAAAACTTGCTTTAGAAACTATTCTTGCTGTAAAAGAAAGATTTAAAGCCGGTCATGTTGCCGAAATTCTTGCAGGAAAAGTAAGTTCTGAAATTAAAACATATCATCATGATAAACTCGAAATTTTTGGAGCAGGAAACGAAAAAGATGTAAAGTTTTGGAATGCTGTTTTGCGTCAACTTCTTATAGCACGATTGATAGATAAAGAGATTGAAAATTATGGATTGTTAAAAATAACAGCAAAAGGTAAAGAATTTCTTCAACGTCCATATTCAATTTTGATAACAGAAGACCATGATTATGAAGAAGCTGATGGCGATTTGAACTTAGGACAGGGTACCGGTTCGCTTGATCCTGTGCTTATTTCTATGCTTATTGAATTACGCAAAAAAATCGCAAAAAAACACAATGTACCTCCTTTTGTTGTGTTTCAAGAAACATCTATTGAAGACATGGCCGTACAATATCCTATTACTATTGAAGAACTTACTAATATAATAGGGGTTGGACAAGGTAAAGCCCAAAAGTATGGAAAAGAGTTTGTTGAACTTATTGCTCAATATGTTGCTGACAATAACATAGAACGTCCGCAAGATATGGTGGTAAAATCGGTTGTAAATAAATCAGGTAATAAAGTTCAAATAATTCAAAATATTGACCGCAAAGTGTCACTTGATACTCTTGCTGAATCCAAAGGGTTAACTATGGTAGAGTTACTTGATGAAATTGAACGTATTGTAAATTCTGGTACTAAAATAAACATAGATTACTATATAAAAGAAGTAATGGAAGAAGATGTGGTTGAAGAAATTTATGATTATTTTCGTACTTCCGAATCAGAATCGGTTCAAGATGCCATAGATGAACTTACCCAAGACGATTATTCTGAAGAAGAAATTAGATTAGTTCGTATTAAATTTTTATCAGAATTAGGTCATTAATTATTTTTTTATTACCAATGTATGAGAATAGCTGTAGATTTTGACGGTACTATAGTAGAGCATAAATATCCCGAAATTGGAGAAATTAAATTGTTTGCCTTTGAAACCCTGCGTGAACTTCAAAAACAAGGGCATCAGTTAATATTATGGACATACAGATATGGCAAAGAACTTGACGATGCTGTGGAATTTTGCAGAAAACATGGTGTGGAATTTTATGCCGTAAATAAAAGTTTTCCTGAAGAACAATTTGATGAAAACACAGCAAGTCGAAAAGTAGATGCAGATTTGTTTATAGACGATAGAAATTTAGGTGGTTTTATTTCATGGTCACAAGTGTGGCAAATGCTTAATGAAGGACGTCCGTTTGAAATAAATTCGGAAAATCCATATAGTATAAAGCCACAACGTTCTTTTTTATCTCGAATTTTTGGAAAATAATAGTGACAATACAAATTTGCAGCGGTATGCCGATGTTATACTTCCGTTGGCTGTTCCTCT
>JAJUFK010000362.1 GCA_029266015.1 Bacteroidota bacterium | reverse complement strand
ATACATTCTGTTACATATTACATAGTAAATATGTATTTTTACAATATAAATTAACTATAATTCATTCTTATTATGAAACACATAAACAGTATCATACTAGTAATAATAATTGCTCTTTTTACTTCATGTTCTAAAGACGGCGATGTAAACTTTTTTACAGTTAAAGATGATGTGGCATTTGGTGCTCAATTAGATTCTACTATACTTGCCGACCCCAATGAATATCCTATCTTAAACGAAGCTCAAAATCAAGAAGTATATAAATATGTTCGCGATATAATGAATCGTGTGTTACAATCAAATGAAATTTTATATAAAGAAGAATTTAAGTGGCAAGTGCGTGTAATTGATAAAAATGTACTGAATGCTTTTGCAGCACCCGGAGGATACTTATATTTTTACACAGGATTCTTAAAATATTGTCGTTCAGAAGCAGAATTTGCAGGAGTAATGGCACACGAAATTGCTCATGCCGACCGTCGTCATTCTACAGAAACGCTTACAAAAGTATATGGGATACAAATCTTATTATCTATTTTAATGGGGCAAAATCCTTCTCAATTAGAACAAATTGTTGCTGTTTTAGCTACCAATGGAGCAGCTCTTTCATTTAGTCGCAAACATGAATACCAAGCAGATGAATATTCATTACGATATTTAAACAGTATAAAACAAATTCGCAATTATCATCCAACAGCTATTATTGACTTTTTTGATCATATGAAAGAAGATAGTTTAACAACTCCAAATGGCAGTTTTGAATTTTTAAGAACTCACCCATATGATGACAACAGAAAAGCAAATATTGACAAAATATGGAAATCGCTTGGCAGTCCAACCGGTAACAGATTTGAAGCAGAACATGCCGCTATAGTTGCAAAATTAAATTAACACATACAAAAAGCACCAAAATTATACTTATTTCAAGTACATTTTGGTGCTCTTTGTATATTTAGAAGTTAATCTTTTATTTCATTATAAGCATAGCATCGCCATACGAACCAAAACGATACCCTTCTTTAATAGCAGTTTTATACGTATCCATTACCAAATCAAATCCTCCAAATGCTGCTACCATCATAAGTAAAGTACTTTGTGATAAATGAAAATTGGATATTAATCTATTTGCAATCATAAAATCATAAGGTGGAAAAATAAATTTATTTGTCCAACCATCATATGGTTTTAAATAACCATTTGTTGACACAGAGGTTTCCATTGCACGCAAAACAGTTGTTCCACAAGCAAAAATATTATATTTATTATCTCTTGCATTATTCACAACTTCTGTTGTTTCTTCCGGAATTATCATGCGTTCCGAATCCATTTTGTGCTTTGTAAGATCTTCAACTTCAACAGTACTAAAATTACCAAGCCCCATGTGTAATGTAAGATATGTAAAATCAACACCTTTGATTTCGAGTCGTTTCATAAGCTCACGGCTAAAATGCATACCGGCAGCAGGTAATGCAACAGCACCTTCATTTTTTGCAAATATAGTCTGAAATCGTTCTTTATCTTCATCAACAACCTGACGCAGTTCGTTTATATGATCGGGAAGAGGAGTTTGCCCCAGTGAAAACAATATTCTTTTAAAACATTCGTGCTCTTCTTCGCACAAAAATCGTATAGTTCTACCACGTGACGTTGTATTGTCTATTACTTCGGCAACTAATTCGTCATTATCACCAAAATAAAGTTTATTGCCAATTCTAATTTTTCGAGCAGGATCAACAAGCACATCCCACAACCGTTGCTCCCTATTAAGTTCTCTTAAAAGAAACACTTCAATTTTAGCTCCTGTTTTTTCCTTATTACCATATAATCGTGCAGGAAATACTTTCGTGTCATTGAGCACTAACACATCTTTATCTTCAAAATAATCAATAATTTCTTTGAACATTCTATGTTCAATTGCACCTGTTTTTGTATGCAAAACTAACAATCGAGATTCATCACGATTTTGAGCAGGATATAATGCAATTTGCTCATTTGGAATTTTTAACCTGAATTGAGATAATTTCATATCTATCGTTTTTTTAATATATTCCCTTTATTTTATACCTCATTATTATATTCTAATACATGTTCAAAATCTGAAATTGTAATAGACTGTT
>JAJUFK010000053.1 GCA_029266015.1 Bacteroidota bacterium | reverse complement strand
GATTGCTCTATAATAATTTGATTAGATTTTGGATCAATTTTTTTTATTGTTGTGGAATCATTCGTGTAAAAATAAATTGAAATTGTATCATTTGTTTTATTATAAATTGAATATGTTGTATAATATCCAGGGTCGCAAGAAACAAATAAAATAAGAATGAATATAAATAAAAATGAATTTTTCATGTACGGTATTTTTTAATAATTTTAATAAAAATATGTTTGGAATAATGAATTTACTTCAGTTTGATTTAGATTAGAATTTTCTTGTAATAATCGAATTTTAAATGCTTGCGGTGATTTTATATCAGAGTCTAAAGCATTAAAAAATAATCGATTTGAATAATTTGAAGCGTTGTCAATTAAAAACTCTCCATTATTTACTCGAACAATATCTGTCGTTTTATCTTGTAAATCTAAAAGTATACCGGCTGGTATCCATGATTCAAATCGCACAATAATATTATTTGAATTTACATAGGTAATTATTGATTCAAATCCTTTTCGCTGAGGAGTAAAATTATCTGTTGCATTTATTGAAACTTTAGCTAAATTACCATATTTATAACGTGCATATTGCCAACCAATATGATATCCCCATATTTCACCTAGTGCACATAAATCGGCATCTTTTGCAAGTCCATTACCATACCCATTATTTGAAACAATGTAATTTATATAATTACCCCAATAACCACTTCCAACTTTATTATAATGTGAAGCATGTGAAAATTCATGAAATACTAATTCACATAAACCTTCACTTGAAACCACTTCTGAACCATATGTTATTACAATATCAGGAGCAAACACTGAAAACAAATTCCCAATTGTATTTGATGCCGGTATCCATAAAACATTTGAAAAATAATCATACCATTTATCGGTATTTATATTATACCAATTTACACTCCCTTGAAGCATTGGAGCGGCTCCAGACATTGAAGATGTATTAGATTTATCATTTCTATGTACCAAACTCGAATATCATTGGATGGTAATCCAACACCATAAAAACTACAAATATTTCTATATTCTTCTATTGCATTTGAAACTGTAGCCCATGACCACACATGGTCATCAACATAATTTCTATATCCACTTTGAATTGGATTTGTTGAAGTATTTCTGTTTCTTCTTGATAATACTAAATATAATGTTTTCAATTCATTTGCAACAGAAACATCTGCAGAACCGGTAATATTAATTAAAGTACTGCGAATTCTTGCATGTTCATTTTCGAAAATTAATTTAATATCTACAGGACCATTAAACTCTTCTGTCATTTTAAAATTCCCTTCGGAATTAGTATAAACATTATCTATTCTAAACCAATTTCTTGCTCTTACTTTAACTCGAATTGCCGGTACATCTTTATTAAAGACATCATCTTGGATTAATATTTGACCACTTGGAACAATATCTGCTTTTAAATGCAATGATGTATCTTGATTGTAATTATTTGTTAAAATTAAAGCCTCTTTTTCAATATCATATTCATCTTTTGTCGGAATATAAATATAGTCAAGTATTTCATATGTAATAGATGGAAAAGTATAATCTGATTGAACTACAGTGTATTGCCATGTTATTTGATTTTTGGGGATATTAGGGGCATGATACGATTGTCCCATTTTTACAATCTCATAATCTAACGGATAATTATATAATGATAATAATGTATCATTATTTAAAATCTCCATTTCATCAAAATTCATAGGTAAAAATCTAACATACAGGAAATTTGCAACTAAAGAACCTTCAGATTTTAGTTTTGATGGTCGAACTTTTTTAATTGCTTTTGTCATATTCTCAATTGAATAGGGATTTTGCAATTTTTTCCCTAATACAATTTTCTCACTATTTTCAATATTTGTTTCTTGAGGTGAAATATCCTCGTTGTGATTACAACTTGTATATCCAATTACTATTACCATACATAATAATCTAGATATACATAATTGTAAATGTTCTTTTGTAAATGTTCTTTTTTTTCATAAAGTTTTTGTTTTTTTATAAAAATTGATTTGTTACGTTTTACAAAATTATAAAAAACTATTTTATTTTCAAATGTGTTTTACAATATTTTCGGTTAACTGTTTGGCTGGTTATAACAGTTAGTCTAAAAACTCAAACTTAATGCATTTTTTTTTGAAATATACAAGTTTGTATAGGTATTTATATGCGTCGTAAGCCGAACAAGAAAAGGCGGTTTGCAGTTGCATAAAGCCCCATACTTGTAACAAAAAAAACTAGGTTATTCCTTAGTAAACTTCCATATATAAAAGTCCGCTGTGGCGGATGGTGTGAGAGGCTCTTTGATAGGCTAAAAGCCTATCGGCAGTCTATTCGATTAGCTCATATTAACAAACAAGTTTGTCTATACCGGTTCCAACATTCATTTGCATACACTTGCTCGAAAGCAGTACCGACCTGCTGTATATACAAGAAATACTCGGTCGCAAAAGTTCACGAATAATCCAAATATATACCACTGTAAGTACATAAAGCATTCAACAAAACAAATCAACGTTTGATGATTTATTTTGTTTCAAATAAAGTGATAAAAAAAATCCAAAGAATATCCCCCCCAAAAAAAAGATTCATCTTTCTGTCTGAATTAAGAGGAATGAGGAATCTCTGTGGATACATACTAGTTTATTATATAATCATTAACTCAAAACTTTGAGTCTACAATTCAATTGCATTAATACTTCATTTATTTCGGCTAAAAGTAGAATTTTTTTAATACCTAATTTTCTTATCATAATGACACTAGCTATTCGCATATAGGCAAAAAAAAGGTTGTTCAATATTATGAACAACCTTTTTGTATGTTTATGTATAGTTTCTGCCTAGCGCAATGCTGCTTGTGCTGCTGCCAAACGAGCAATAGGAACACGGAATGGAGAACAACTTACGTAATTCATTCCTGCACGAACACAGAATTCTACTGAACTTGGTTCGCCGCCATGCTCACCACAAATACCAACTTTTAATTTAGGATTGGTTTTGCGTCCTTTTTCTATACCCATTTCAACTAATTTACCTACCCCTTGTTGGTCAAGTACTTCAAACGGATCTTCTTTTAATATACCTTTTTCAATATACACAGGTAAGAATTTACCGGCATCATCGCGGCTATATCCAAATGTCATTTGTGTTAAGTCATTGGTACCAAACGAGAAGAATTCAGCAACTTCAGCAATTTCGTCGGCGGTAAGAGCAGCACGCGGAACTTCAATCATAGTACCTACCATATAGTCAATTTTATCATCTTTTTCGGCAAAAACTTCACGTATAGTGTTGCGTACTATTTCTTCTTGTAATTTAAGCTCTTTTACGGTACCTACCAGTGGTATCATAATTTCGGGAATAGCCACAATACCTTCGCGTTTTAATTCAAGACATGCTTCAATAATTGCACGAGCTTGCATTTCGGTAATTTCAGGATATGTATTACCTAAACGGCATCCACGATGACCAAGCATTGGGTTAAATTCTTCTAAGTCAGCAACTTTTAATTTTACTGCTTCTAACGAAATTCCCATTTCGTCAGCTAATTCTTTTTGAGTAGCTAATTGGTGAGGAACAAATTCGTGTAACGGAGGGTCTAATAAGCGCACTGTAACCGGTTTGCCTGCCATAGCTTTAAATACTGATTTAAAGTCGTTACGTTGAATAGGTAATAATTTTTTCAATGCTTTTTTGCGACCTTCAAGCGTGTCAGCAAGAATCATTTCACGCATAGCTTTTATACGTTCACCTTCAAAGAACATATGTTCTGTACGGCATAGACCAATACCTTCGGCACCAAATTTTATTGATTGTAATGCATCGCGTTCGGTTTCAGCATTTGCACGAACTTGAATAGTTCTGTATTTGTCAGCAAGTTTCATTAATTCACCAAAATCACCGCTCAATTCAGGTTGTGATGTTTCTACTTGGCCTTCATATACTTGTCCTGTAGTACCATTCAACGAAATCCAATCACCTTCTTTATATGTTTTACCTTCGGCTACCATAGTACGAGCTTTGTAGTCAATTTGAATACTTCCGGCACCCGATACACAGCATTTACCCATACCACGAGCTACTACGGCAGCGTGTGATGTCATACCACCTTTAGCTGTTAATATACCTTTTGCTATATCCATACCTTCAAGGTCTTCTGGCGAAGTTTCTATACGAACAAGGATAGAATTTTTAAATTTTTTAGCTTCGTCTGCAAAAAATACAATTTGCCCTGTTGCGGCACCCGGCGATGCAGGTAATCCTTTAGCTATTACGCGTGCTTTTTTAATTGCATCGGCAGCAAATACCGGGTGAAGCAATTCATTTAATTTATTTGGTTCTTGTTTCAATAAAGCTTTTTTCTCATCAATTTCACCGGCACGTAATTGTTCCATAGCTATACGAACCATTGCAGCTCCGGTACGTTTACCGTTACGAGTTTGAAGCATCCATAATTTACCGTCTTGAATGGTAAATTCTATATCTTGCATATCTTTGTAGTGAGTATCTAATTGTTTTTGAATTTCAAACAATTCTTTGTATGCAGCAGGCATAGTTTCTTCTAACGAAGGGTATTTAGCAACACGTTCGTCTTCAGAAATATTTTGTAAATGAGCCCATTCTTGTGAACCTCGTTTGGTAATTTGTTGTGGAGTACGTACACCCGCCACCACGTCTTCACCTTGAGCATTTATTAAATATTCGCCGTTAAATACGTTTTCGCCGGTAGCAGAATCTCTGGTAAATGCCACACCGGTAGCAGAATTGTTACCCATATTACCAAATACCATAGCTTGTACGTTAACTGCAGTTCCCCAATCAGAAGGGATTTTATTCATAGCACGATAGTAATTTGCTCGTGGGTTCATCCAGCTGTTGAATACTGCACATACCGCACCCCATAATTGTTCCCAAGCATCGTTCGGAAAATCTTTTCCGGTTTGTTTTTTTACGGCAGCTTTAAATTTGGTAACCAATTCTTTTAAATCGTCTACTGATAAATCAGTATCATTTTGAACACCACGCGATTCTTTCATGTGTTCAAGAATTTCTTCGAATGGGTCAATATCTTCTTTTGATTCCGGTTTCATTTCTAATACCACATCGCCATACATTTGAACAAATCTGCGGTATGAATCCCATGCAAAACGAGGATTACCGGTTTTTTTTGCAATACCTTCAACAGCATCATCATTCAATCCAAGGTTCAATACGGTATCCATCATACCGGGCATAGAAACACGTGCACCCGAACGAACCGACATTAATAACGGGTTTTCTTTGTCGCCAAATTTCATTCCCATTATATTTTCAACATATGCCATTGCAGCTTCTACTTCTTTTTTTAATAGTTCTACAACTTTTGCTTGTCCTAATTGATAATATTCGGTACACACTTCGGTAGTTATTGTAAATCCCGGAGGTACAGGAATACCTATAAGGTTCATGTCGGCTAAATTTGCTCCCTTACCACCTAATAAATTTTTCATTTCAGCATTACCTTCGGCTTGCTTATTTCCAAAGGTGTACACACGTTTTTTTTGTTCCATACGTAATTTTTATTGTGATTAATTATTCGATTTTCTAACTCTACAAAAATAATTTTTTTTTAGAATTTATTACGAGCAAATCGTATATATTTTATCTAAATACCTCATAAGTAACATGCTAAACGAATGGGGCATTATACTGCTTTGTGTCAGATTATTTGCTATGCAATGTTGTGCTTCTTGTATTTCATAATTGTATCCGTTGCCACTATATACGGGGGTTATGTCATGTATGCCTTGTGAATTTGTAAGGCTTATTGTGCATGGGCAATGCCACATTCTATGCATACGAATTTCTCCTTGTGTTCCGGTAATAATTGCTTCGCATGGTAAATTATGAGTAAACGATGCTTCTAAATGTACGGTAAGATTGTTTACATATTCAAAATCAATGATGTCGTGTACATCAACCCCCAATTCTGTTTTATGCATTTGTGCTTTTACCGTGTGTGGTTCTCCAAATAAATGTAAAGCTAAAAACACGGGGTACAACCCAATGTCGAGCAATGCTCCTCCGCCTAATTGAGGAGAAAATAATCGAGATTCGGCAGAATAGGGTACTTCAAATCCAAAGTCAATATGAGCATGAGTAATAGTTCCAATTGCATTACTTTGAATATGCTGTTTTACAGTAGAAACCGATGGCATAAACATAGTCCACAGGGCTTCTATGAGAAAAATCTGCTTATTGTGTGCTACTTGAATTACATCTTGCAACTGGTTAGAATTGAGTGTAAAAGGTTTTTCGCATACACATGGTTTGTTGTGTTGCAAGCATAAAAGTATTTGTTCGTAATGGAAATTGTTGGTTGTAGCTATATAAATTATATCAATCTTAGGATTGGTTACCAATTCTATATATGAATCATACGAGCATGAGGCCCCGTATTCATGAGCAAAAACTCTCGCTCGCTCAAATGATGATGACGCTACTGCATATAATTGTGCGTTGGGAACAGTTCGTAGTCCTTCTACAAATTTGTGTGCTATTTTTCCCGGTCCTATTATACCCCAACGAACAACTGTCATATTATTTCTACTATATAATAATTTTTCTTGCCTTTTTGAATTAAAATGTATGAGTTGTTTATTATATAAGTAGTGTCAACAGCTAATTCAGGACTATCTATTTTGCTTTTGTTAATACTTAAACCGCCACCTTGAATCATTTTACGGGCTTCGCCTTTGCTTGGGAAAATGTTGGTATGTGTAGCAAGTAATTCTAAAATAGGAATTCCGGTTTCAATAGTTGCTTTGGGTATTTGAAAAGTAGGAACACCATCAAACACTGCCAAAAATGTTTTTTTGTCTAACGCAGCCAACGATTGTGCCGTGCCGCTTCCAAATAGTATAGCCGAAGCTTCTACAGCAGCATTGTATTCTTGTTGGCCGTGTACCATACAAGTTACTTCTTGTGCCAAACGTTTTTGTAATATACGCAAATGGGGTGCTTGAGAGTGTTCTGCTATTAAACCATCAATTTCGGTTTTGGTAAGCATGGTAAATATTTTAATATATCGTTGGGCATCTTCGTCAGACACATTGAGCCAAAATTGATAAAATGCATACGGTGATGTACGTTCTGGGTCTAACCATACATTGCCCGATTCTGTTTTTCCGAATTTTGTACCGTCAGATTTTGTAATAAGCGGACAAGTAAGAGCATATGCTTCGCCCGATTCTTTACGACGAATAAGTTCGGTACCGGTAGTTATATTACCCCATTGGTCCGAACCACCCATTTGTAGTTTGCAATTGTGATGTTTGTATAAATATAAAAAATCGTAACCTTGCACCAACTGGTAGGTAAATTCGGTAAATGACATTCCCATTTTAGCATCTTCTCCCAAACGTTTTTTTACGCTGTCTTTACTCATCATGTAATTTACGGTAATGTGCTTACCAACATCACGAATAAAGGCAAGGAAGCTAAATTCTTTCATCCAGTCGTAATTGTTAACCAATATAGCTGCATTTGGTTTATCCGAATCAAAATCAAGAAATAATGCCAATTGTTTTTTTATACATTCTTGATTATGTCGCAATGTCGCTTCATCTAATAAATTACGTTCTTGCGATTTGCCGCTGGGGTCACCAATCATACCGGTAGCACCACCTATTAATGCTATAGGTTTGTGACCTGCTGCCTGAAAATGTTTAAGCATCATTACTCCAACTAAATGACCAATATGTAGAGAATCGGCAGTAGGGTCAATACCTAAATATGCAGAAGTTAGTTCTTTTTGTAATTGCTCTTCGGTTCCCGGCATTACTGTGTGAATCATGCCTCGCCATGTAAGTTCTTGTACGAAATTCATATTTTTTTAAAATTTGCACAAATATACATTTTTTTAGAAATATTGATAGAATGGCTAATTCAATACTTGCTTTATGTTCTATATTTACCATAGTTATTGTTTGTTGAAATGAAGGTATTTACAATTCAAAAAAATTACATAGTTTACATCATTACAAAACCACACAATGTAAAAGCATTATTGTTTGTAATGTTTATTGGGGGTATCTATTTTTCATTTCTGTTTGTATCGGGCATTTCTTTGATTTTGACTTTTTTAGCAGTTTTTTTTTATGTAACACACAACGGTAGTATACAGGATTTGGAACACAAGCGATATACAAAACCCCGAATGTGTAGAGGCAAAGCGTATGGAACATGGTTTGATTTATCTGAAGTTGTATACGTGTCTGTTTTTCAAGCAAAAATGGTGCATACATTACATAGCGTAACCTACCGAACATTTGAAACAGAAGAAAAGGAATATACCATAAACCTTATATACGACAAACGCAAACGCTTGCAAGTGTATAGCACCAAAGATAAAGAATATAGTATAGAATTAGCAAAACATATAGCTCACAAATTAGGAGTGAAGCAATAAAATGCTACTAATACTCATGGTGAATGGTGTGATGAACTATAATTGTTTTTTTTCACGCATTTCGGTTGGACTCACACCGGTCATTTTTCTAAACCTGTTACTAAAATATCGGGGATCGTTGTAGCCGACTTTGTAGGCAATTTCAGAAATAGTTAGGTCGGTTTGTTTGAGCAAATGTATAGAATTTTGTATACGAACTTCTTGAAGAATATCTACCGGAGATTTACCTGTAAGTGCTAAACATTTTCTATACATATTGCTTCTGCTTATTCCAATAGTATCACCTATATCTTCTACCGAGAGTTCACTTTCGGTATAATGCTCGTGAATATACGACATAAAATCTCGAATAAACTTGTTGTCAACAGAATTCGAGGTAATTTCATCTAAATCTTTTGATTCCACAGTAAAACGAGCTTGTAATTGTCTTCGGGTTTGTAATATATTTTGAATTTTGAGTAGTAATATATCCTCGTTGCATGGTTTTACTATATAATCGTCGGCACCATGTGTATATCCTTCTATAATATGCTCGTGTAAGTCTTTGGCGGTTAATAATATGATAGGTATATGAGAAGTTTCGAGCGACTCTTTAATTTTCTTGCACAATTCATACCCGTTCATATCAGGCATCATTATATCACTCACTATAATATCGGGAGCATGCTCTATAGCTTTTTCAAAGCCTTGATTGCCGTTTGCTGCAGTATAAACAGTTACATGTTTTGACAAAAACGAATGCAAATAATTGCGTAATTCATCGTTATCTTCTACAATAAGAATTGAATTTGATTGTAGTTTTACGGTTTGAGTTTTTTGTTCAATATATTTTTCTTCTTCTATGATATATGTATCATGTTGTTCGTTATTTTTAAAATTCTGTTTTTCTGCATGTAATGGAATATGAATTATAAATTCTGCACCCGAATTATTTTTACAAGTAACAAAGCCTCCATGTTGTTCAATTATAGCTTTTACTATAGATAATCCAATGCCCGAACTTTGAGTTCCACTTGCATTGTTGCCTTCATAAAACCGTTCAAATATTTTATCAATAATATGTTCAGGTATTCCTGCTCCAGAATCATGAACCGAAATCGTAATATATTGTACTTCATTTGGTTTTTGAAAACGAATACGTTGTTTTGTTAAATGTGTTGTTGCTATACGCACTTGAATTTCCCCATGTTCAGGAGTAAATTTTAATGCATTTGACAATAAATTATACACTGACTTTTCAAAATAACGAGTTTCTACTTGTGCATAAACATGTGGCGTTTCACAACTATACTTTAATTCAATATTTTTTTGTTTTGCTTGGTTTGTAAAATCAGCAACTATTTGTTCAACACAAGAAGGAATATGGGTTTCTGAAAGTTGTAATTGCAATGCACCAGCTTCAATTTTTTTGAAATCGAGCAATTCATTTACCAATTGCAACAACTGATTGGCATTGCGTTGCATTACTAACAATAAATCTTTAGTTTCAGCATTTAATCCTGTATTTTTTAAAATTCGTTGAATAGGACTAAGAATTAAAGTTAATGGAGTACGTATATCATGTGATATATTAGTAAAAAAATTAATCTTGGCTTGATATAACTCTTCAAGATGTTTGTTCTTAGCTTTTTCTAACGCCATTTGATGTTTGTTGCGAACAGATATATACATATATACGTATCCGGCCCATAACATAATTGCAATTACAAGAAAATATAGCATATACGCCCACCATCGTTTCCACCATGGTGGAATTATTTGTATAGAATATGCAATAGTCTTACTTTTTACCCCATCATTGTTTTGAGCAAACAATTCTAAAGTATATGTCCCGGGAGGTATATCTTGCAATATAATATTGCTAGCATTTGATGTCTGCCATATTGTATCATACCCTATGAGTCTATAAGAATACTTGTTTGTATGCGGGGCAATATATTGCAATGCCGAAACACTAAATCCTAAGGTATTTTCTTCGTACGAAAGAGTAATTATAGAATCCCTCATTAATTTACGTGCTCGTATAGTATCAATTGCAAACAATGAATTTCCATTAATTGTAACTTCACATAATTCTATTTGAGGAATCATCGTATTTTTTTGAATCAAAAACGGATTCCAAACTGTAATACCATGGGTACCTCCGGCATACATGGTTTTATTGGCATAACTCATAGCTCCGTTAGAAAATTGATTTCCACCTATTCCGTCGCTTGCACACAATGATTGGATAATTGTATGGGTTTCAATATTTACTAAGTGTAAACCCATATTTGATGAAATCCACATATATTTGTTATCTGTAGAATGTATTGCATGAATAGAACAATCTGATAAAATAGTATTTGTAAATGATTTTGTAGTAAGTGAAAATGCAGATAAGCCCTCTAAAGTACCACACCATAAGGTGTGTTTACCGTCGAACCACACACAGTAAATAGTATTGTTTGATAAAGTTATAGAATCTTGAGTGTTACGAGTATATTGTTCTATATGTGTACGTTGTGGATTTATTATATTTAAACCATAATTACTTGCTACAGCTATGCTATTATCCGGTAAGCATACAGCATCAAATGTCCAATCACCACTTAATTGAGTAGGTATAGGTGTTGTTGTATTGAAATTGTAATATGTATTATTAGAAATTCCGCTTATACCTTTACCATGAGTGATATACCATAAAGTATTAGTTTTATCAATAATAACTTTACGAATATCATTTGTTGGTAATTTTGAGTTTGTAGTAGAAATATTTTTTACATTTTTTTGTAGTATATTATATACAAACACGCCACTTCTATATGTGCAAATGCTTATAGTATTAGCTTCTAACGAACCTATCCAAAGAATAGTTTCATTGGCCGGTAATCCTTGAATAGGAAAATAATCTATAGTAGAATTATTACTATTATATAAATGCAATCCAGCGCCATCGGTACCTAACCATATATTGTTTTGTGCATCGCAAAAAACTGCAGTTACCACATTGCTTCGTAAATTATGATGTATCATTGGATTTGCTTGTATATGTCTAAAATTAGAATATACAGGTGAAAAACTAAGCCCTAATTTTGTATGTCCTAACCAATAATTTCCTTGCGTATCTTGTAACATACACGATACATCACAATTATCAATAAAAGAAAATAAGGGATTAGCAATAAGTTGTAATTTATCTGTAGAATACGAGTAATAAGCTACACCAATTTTTTTAATTGAAACATACATTGCTCCTTTTTTGTCTTTATAAATAGCTGATATTACAGAAGAATGCGTATTGTGTGATGCAAGAGAATATTGTTTTATGATATTAGAATCAGATATATATCGAAAGATAGTACCCTTGTTTGTGCCTATCCAAATAGCACCTTTTGCATCGTCATGTATTGCTGTAATTAATTGGTTTTGTATGGTAGGCAGATATGCAGTAATTTTTTTGAATGATTTGGTTTGTATATCAAACATATATAGAAATTCATCAATAGCTATCCAAATTCTATTTTTACGGTCGAGAAACATAGTTTCAATATATGCATACGATGACTCACCTCTAATTTTTGGCACTTCAAAAATTTCTATTTTTTTAGATTG
>JAJUFK010000384.1 GCA_029266015.1 Bacteroidota bacterium | reverse complement strand
TGTTTGGTTTTGTATTAATAATGCGCCTTGTGTGGTGTATATACTATTATTGTTTCCTGTATGTTGGTCTGCTCCACCAAGCCAAATAGAATTTAAACCAACCTTTATAGAATCATTTATTTGTAATTGATTGGTAATTAATTGCAAAAAAGTTGTTTTTCCACAACCATTTGGCCCTATTATAGCCAGTTTTTCTTTTTTATGAAATAAATAAGAAAAATTTTCTATAATACGATGTGAATCATACGATTTTGATATTCCATGCAATTCAATAACTTTATTTCCTAACCTACTACCTTGAAGTGTAATGTCTAGCTTTTTATTGGTTATTGTTTTACTTGCTTTCTGTTTCAAATCACCAAATGCATCAATTCTATATTTTGCTTTTGTACCACGAGCTTTTGGTTGTCTACGAATCCATTCTAGTTCGGTTCGCATAAGATTTTTTGCTTTTGCAATTTCAGTAGTCATGAGTATTTGACGCTCTTCCTTTTTTTCTAAAAAATAAGAATAATTTCCGGTATATTTAAAAGCTTGTTTATCATCAATTTCAATTATGGTATTACAAACCCTATCAAGAAAATATCTATCATGAGTAACCATTAATACTGTACATTGCAGAGAATCTAACGTATCTTCTAACCATTAAATAACATCTAAATCAAGATGATTTGTTGGTTCATCAAGAATTAAAAAATCAGGATTTTTCAACAAAATTTTTGCTAAAGCCACACGTTTTTTTTGTCCTCCGGAAAGTTTTGAAATTACAGTAGACGTATCCTGAAATCCTAATTTTGAAAGATATAATGACACCTGATTTTCATATTCCCAAACATTATGTACATCAAGTTCATTAGAAAGTTTATCAATAGTTACAGTATCATTACAGGATATAGCAGTAGCATATTTTTCTATTAATTCTACAATAAAAGAATTAGAATAATACACTTCATCATAAATTGTTTTAGTACTGTCTAATTCAGGATTTTGTTCTAAATAACCAATTACGGTATTAGGATGCATATAAATTATTCCTTCTTGAGGAGTATCTTTACCTACAATCAATGAAATTAAAGTAGTTTTTCCTGCCCCATTTTTAGCAACTATAGCAACTTTTTCTCCTTTATTTATAATAAAATTAAGGTTTTGGAATAATACTACATCACCAAATCTTTTAGTAAGATTTTCAACTTGAAGAATAGCCATATCAAAAAAAAGGCTGTCAATGTTGATGACAGCCTACAAAGAAATATAAAGTAAATATTTTTTTATTCATTTGCATTGAAACCGATAAGAACAGCTACACAACCACGAGCAAACGTATCGGTCATTTTATCATCGTTAGGAGAAACTTCTATAGAAATTATTAATTGTTGACTTGATTCCATTTTAAAATCCCAAACACGAGCAAAATTTTTATCGGCATTAGTAAACAATACATTTCTATCTGCATCCATTATAGTAAATTTTATACGAGGCAAACTTGCATCACCACAAATTGCTATACGATAATTTTGATTAGAATAAAATGTTTTATACAATTCGGCTGACTCCCCTTCTGAAAGTTCAGTTGCATTGTAAATACCATCGTGAACATAAGGATTTAATGCCGGACGACACTCACTCTTAGCAAATGTTCTACATTGTCCGTAACCAGCTGTGCTAAACAATATGAATGCTGCTACTATACTTATTACTGTCCAAACTTTTTTCATAATACAATACTTCATTAAATTATTGAATAATTGAGTTTCTTAATTTAGCAACAGCAGATTTTAATTCATCATACTGTTTTTGTGTGATATTTATTTTTTGTTTTTGTTTCATTTCAGTTTGTTTTGTT
>JAJUFK010000087.1 GCA_029266015.1 Bacteroidota bacterium | reverse complement strand
ATTATTACATGAAGATTGTAAAGTTATTGAAGTTATACAGAATATATCCGAAACTATTGAGATAGAAAATGGTAATACAATTTCTGCTGCTCAATTTTTAGAACAATGGTTATTCCCAAGAAATATGCATTATATGTATGTTTCTAGATTGAGCGGAGGTGAAAAAAAACGGTTATATTTAATGACTGTATTAATGAAAAAACCAAATGTTCTTATTCTTGATGAACCTACTAATGATTTGGATTTATTTACGTTACAAATATTAGAGGAATTTCTGGTTCAATTTATGGGATGTGTCATAATAGTTTCTCATGATAGATTTTTTACAGATAAGTTAGTAGAGCATTTGTTTGTTTTTAAAGGTAATGGTATTATTGAAGATTTTCCCGGAAATTACACTCAATTTAAAATTTATGAACGACTACAAGAAGATTCTATACAAAAAAGTGAAAAGATAGAATTACAAAAACCGAAGGCAGAAAAAGTAATAAAAGGATTAACGTATAAAGAAAAAATAGAGTTAGAATTAATTGAAAAAGAATTAGAACAGTTAGAACAAGAAAAAAAAATAATTGAACAAGAATTAATAGTCGGAACACTTAGTAATGCAGAATTAATTGTAAAATCAGAACGGATAGGGGAAATTATACAATTAATTGAATTAAAAGAAATACGTTGGCTTGAATTACAAGAAAAATTATAACATGAAAAATATGAATTCAATAGTTGTATTAGATGCTCAAACAGTTGGTGATAATTCTGTTTTTAATAGATTTAGTGATTTTGGAAGTCTTACGATATATGGAACAACTACTAAAGATGAACGAATTGCACATATTGGTAATGCTTCTATTATAATTACAAATAAAGTAATAATAGATGCTTTTATTATGGATTCTTGTCCTCAAATACGACTAATTTGTTTAACGGCTACGGGCATGAACAATGTTGATTTAGAATATGCGTCAAAAAAAGGTATAGTGGTTAAAAATGTTGCAGGATATTCTACAGAAAGTGTTGCACAACATACATTTGCAATGTTTTTAAGTTTATTGCACTCTATAGAATATTATAATTCTTATGTTAAAAATAAAGAATATTCTAATCAACAATTGTTTACTCATATTGGTCCAGGATATTGGCAATTACAAGATAAAACATGGGGTATTATAGGATTAGGTACTATTGGTAAACGAGTTGCACAAATTGCTCAAGTATTTGGGGCACAAATAATATATTATTCTACATCAGGTAAAAATTATAATTCTCAATATACTCAAGTATCATTACAAGAATTATTGATAAAGTCTGATGTTGTGAGTATTCATGCTCCTCTTAACGAACAAACATTGGGACTAATAGGAATAGATGAGTTGCAACATATGAAACCTCATGCATATATAATTAATGTAGGCAGAGGTGGTATTGTAAATGAAAATGATTTAGCTGGAGCTTTGCAAAAAAATATAATTGCAGGAGCATGTTTAGATGTTATGCAACAAGAACCAATAGATGAAACATCACCGTTGCTTAATCCTAAAATAGCTCATAAAATAATTATAACACCCCACGTTGCATGGATAAGTAAAGAAGCTTTACAAACCTTAATTGATTGTGTGTACAATCATGTAAAAGAATTCGTAAAAAAAGAGTTATAGTGTTATTGTACGAGCTTGTATTTTATTGAAAGTAAAGCATTCTGCAATTGAATTAAATACATCAGCATTTTCTGTAGTAAAATATTGTGTATTGGAATTTTTTAGAATTTTATGTTCAATTTCAGGATGATTTTTTAAATATTTTTGTAAACTATGTGCTACAATATTTCCTTGATTAATAATAGAAATATGTTTTGGTAAAAAATCTCTAATTTTAGGTAATAAAATAGGGTAGTGGGTGCAAGCTAGAAGTATAGAATCAATAGAAGGGTTTTTGGTAAGTATAGCATTAATTTCTTTTTGTATAAAGTAATTAGCTCCCTCTGACTGAGACTCTCCATTTTCAACTAATGGAACCCACATAGGACAAGCATGAGATGTAACTATAATGTGAGGGAAAAATTTTTGAATTTCAATTTCATATGAATGCGAACTAACAGTTCCGTTAGTAGCAAAAATTCCTAAATTATTATTCGCAGTAAAAGAGCCTGCTTGTTCGGAACAAGGCCTAATTACACCTAATATACGTTTATCCGGAGCAAGTTTTGGTAAATCATTTTGTTGTATTGTACGCAATGCTTTTGCCGATGCTGTATTACATGCTATTATTATAAGTGTACAATCTAATTCAAATAATTTTTTTACTGCTTCTAAAGTATATTTGTAAACTGTTTCAAAAGAACGTGTTCCATATGGCGAACGTGCATTGTCACCTAAATAAATATAAGAATACTCCGGTAATACTTTTTGTATTTCATGTAGTATTGTAAGACCGCCAAATCCGGAGTCAAAAACACCAATATGTTGATTTCTAATGTTATTCATAAAAAAAGGTTGCCATTATTGGCAACCTTGTTTATATAGAAATGTTTAAATTATTTTACAATACCTAATTCTTTTTTTACAAGTGGCATTATATCAATACTTTTTGATGAATAGTATAAAACTTGACTACCTTTACTAACATCATAAATATACATAAATCCTTCACGTTCAGCAACTTTTTTTACAGCAGCTTCAGCTTTATCAATTATAGGATTTAATAAATCTTCACGACGTTTCATTAAGCGTTCTTCTGCTGATGATTGAAATTGTTGAATTCTAGTTTGACTTTCTTGTAATTCTTTTTCCATCATTTCTTGACTTGTCTTACTCATAGTTTCATAACTTTTTTGAGCATTCATAAGTTTTTTATTAAACTCAACAGACATTTCTTCAATTAAATTTTTTACTTCATTATATTCTTTTTGAAGCGTATTTAAAGCTTCTTGTTTTTCGGGCATAGCATCTATGAGTTCTTCAAAATTGATATGTCCAAATTTTTGAGCTTGAGCAACAGATGCTCCAATAAGTAAAAATGTAAGAATTACAAGTTTTGCAAAGTGTTTCATTGTATTTATTTTATTAGTTAATTTTTTACAAAAATACAGATTATTTTATATATCCCAATTTTTTTAATACTTCATCACTTATATCATATTTTATATCGGAATATAATATTGATAATGAGCTTGATGCAGCATCGAAAATAAAACCATAGTTTTGAGCTGCAGCTATTTCTTTGATTGCATTATATATTTCATCTTGAATTGGTTTTATTAATTCTTGTTCTTTTTTGTATCTGTCACCTTCAGGTCCAAATCGTTTTTTTTGAAGTTCTTTTAATTCTTTTTCTTTATCAAGAATATCTTGTTCTCGTTTTTGTTTCATATCATTTGACAGTAAAACTTTATCAACTTGATATTGTTTGTACATAGCATCTAAAGCAACGTGTTTTTCTTCAATTTCTTTTTGCCATTGTTTTGTTAAATTATCAATTTGTTTTTGAGCTTCTTTATAAGCAGGAATTTTGTTGAGCATATATTCAGTATCAACATATGCTGTTTTTTGACTAAAACTTACACTTGTAATAAACAAAGTAATAAGTACCATAATTAATTTTTTCATAGCTGTAATTGATTTAAATAAAACTAAAATTGTTGTCCTAATACAAAACTTGGTTGCCATTTTCCTATATTATTTTTTCCGTCAACTGTATCGAAACCGTATCCGTAATCAAATCCTATTAATCCCATCATTGGAATAAATAGTCTTACACCAAATCCGGCACTTCGTTTCAGTTCAAATGGATTATAATCATTAAAATTCATCCAAGCATTAGCTCCCTCAGCAAATACCAGACCGTAAATAGTAGCTTCTGGTTTTAAAGTTAGCGGATATCGTAATTCAAATGATACTTTGTTGTATAAATTTGCTCCGTTATCACCAACAGGAGTAATAGCTCCCGATGTATAACCTCGTAATGGTATAATATCAATTCCATACATATAAACTCCGCCACTTAAACCATCTCCTCCAACATCAAATCGTTCAAAAGGAGATTTAAAATTGGCATTGTAATATCCTAAAAATCCAAAATCAGCTCGAGTTTCAAGTACTAATTTGTCAAATATTTGAGTATAGATTTTTGATTTAAAAGTCCATTTATGATATTCAATCCAATTGTAACGTTGTTCCGGGGTTAAATCAGCATTATTGGCATTTGACATAAATGCAGAGTGGGGAGGGGTAATTTCTGCGCGTAATGTGAATGAAGAGCCTCTTCGCGGATATAGTGGTTGGTCAATTGAATTTCGACTGATACTTGTTGCAAAGGTTATACTTTTTGTAATAATAGTATCTGGTAACACTTCTGGTAATCCCGATGAATAATTATTTAAATTATAACGTTTTGCTCCAATTTCATGATATAAAGTAAAATAGTCATCAGGCCATTTTAAATCTCTTTGTAATCCTAAAGCAACTCCAACTGTTTTCCAATTTCCAAAATTTGCATTTTTTCGTTCGTAACCGTTGCCTCGTACTGAATGATAAACCGAGAAACTTAAACTATTTGGTTTTTTACCGCCTAACCATGGTTCTGTAAATGAAAAACTATAATATTGATAATATCGGGGATTAAAAGATGCATTTAATGTTAAACTTTGGCCATCACCCGAAGGTATTGGCTTCCATTCTTCTCCATTAAATATATTTTTAAGCGAAAAATTATTAAGCACCAAACGAACCGAACCTATAACGTATTTACCACTCCATCCGCCTGAAAGTTCAATTTGATCTGTTGATTTTTCTTCTAAACCATATTCTATATCAACTGTTCCATTTTGTGGATTTGGTTTGGGATTAATTTCCATTTTTTCAGGGTCAAAATACCCTAACATGGCAAGTTCTCGTTGAGTTCTAATAATATCGGCACGACTAAATAAATCACCGGGTTTTGTTCTAATTTCACGATATATTACTTGGTCGTTTGTTTTGTTATTACCTTTTACTATTATATTATTAATAGTTGCTTGTTGCCCTTCGTATATTCGTATTTCAATATCTACAGAATCATTTATAATATTTAATTCAACCGGTTCGGCATTGAAAAACAAATATCCATTATCAAGATATAATGAACTTACTCCATCTAATCCAAATATTTTATCTTGTAATACTGTTTCATTATATGTGTCTCCGGGTTTAATATTGAGTACTTTTTCTAATAATTCTGTTTTGTATACAGAATTTCCTAACCATGTAATATTTCTGAAATAATATTTTCTGCCTTCATCTATTCCAATTATTATTTTTTTTGTAACAGAATCTATCGTAATAATGGAATCTTTATAAATAGTTATGTCTCTATAACCTTCTTTTTTGTATTTAGCTATGATACTTTCTTTATCAGCAACAAAATCTTTGGGAATATATTTTGAACGTTTTAGTATGTACCATCTGTCTCGTTTTGTGTTTTTCATTGTTCTAAGTAATTTACTGTTTTTAAATGCTGTATTTCCTTCAAAAACAATGTCTTGAATTTTTATTCGTTTGTTTTTATGTATAGTTATAACAATATCTGATTGATTAAATTTTGACGTATCAGGTATTTCTTTAATTATAATTTCTACATTAAAGTATCCTTTTTCAAAATAGTAATCTTGGAGTTTTTTATGAATTATATTTTTTTTATTCTCTGTAATTTGTTCATTTGTTTTAAAATCAATTAATTCAATTAATTCAGATTGTTTTCGTTTATTTACACCTTCAATAGTTATAGTGTTTAATCGAGCTCGTTCTTGTAAATATATTGTAAGAAATATAGTGTCTGATTCAAAGTTTGAAGCATATATTTGTATGTCGCTAAATAATCCTTGTTTCCAAAGCTTGTCTACAGCGTTTGTAATATCTGGCCCGGGAACAGTAATTTTTTGTCCTACAGAAAGACCTGTAATTCTAATTATGGGTGGGTGTTGCAGATAAGTTACGCCATCAACTGTGATACCTCCAATAATATATTTTTGCGGTGTTGTAAACGAAATATTTTCTTGAGAAAATGCACTATGTAATGTGAAAAGATTTACTAATACTATACAAAAAATATAATGTCTGAAATTCATAATGAATGTGTTATTTTATTTGTTCTCCCGTTTTCCCAAATCTGCGTTCTCTGTGTTGAAAATCAAAAATTGCCTGAATATATTCTTGTTTTGAAAAATCAGGCCACAATGTTTTTGTAAAATAATACTCGGCATATGCACTTTGTAGCAACAAAAAATTGCTGATTCTATACTCTCCGCTTGTACGAATAACTAATTCGGGATCGGGAATATTGTTTGTACAAAGATGCGAATTTATTGTGGTATAATCTATATCTGCAATGGAAATTTTTTGTTCAATACATTTTTGTGCAATATTTTTTACTGCTTCAGTAATTTCCCATCGTGAACTGTAACTTAATGCGAGAATTAATGTAAGTCCTGTATTATTTTTTGATAATTCTTGTGCATCGGAAATTTTATGTTGAATTTCAATGGGTAAACTTTCTAAGTTCCCTATTGTAAGTAGTCGTACATTGTTTTTTAGTAATTTTTCTAAATTTTTTTCTAAAGCATTTACTAATAAATTCATAAGACCGGATACTTCGTCTTTCGGACGATTCCAATTTTCGGTTGAAAATGCATATAATGTTAGGTATCGTAATCCAATTTCAGCAGATGCTGTTACAATTTCATTTACGGTTGATACGCCTTTTTGATGACCGAACAATCGAATATTGCCGCGTTTTTTTGCCCAACGACCATTACCATCCATTATTATTGCTATGTGTTGCGGCAGTTTATCTTTTTCTATTTCTTTTTTTTGTAAAAATTTCATAACCTTTTTTATCGTATATATGACAAGGAGCACTATCGCTCATAAAATTTATAAGTAAAGTTACACCCAATAGTGAATACCAATCATTTGTTTTATTAAATGATATTTGTTTGTATCGTTTATATCCTAAAGCATCGGCATCTAATTGGTCTAATTTGTCTGTATATGTTTTTCTAAAAGTCCATTCTGCCATAAGTTCAAGGTTGGATGCTAATTTGTATTTAAGCCCTAAACCAACCGGAAAACATATCATTTCTTTTAATTTTAATTCTTCGGAATAAAAAATTCCTGCACCGCCAATTAAAACAGGTGAAAAATTATGGTCTTTTTCATTAGGAGTAATATCAAAAAAATTAAATTCAACAAGTGAAGCCATTTCATATATGTGTGTTTTTGTAAAATCATGTTTGCGGTGTTGTTGATATTTGTTTGAAAAATCCGTATCATATCCTTTTAATTCACCATATGAGATAGATACTCTCCACGAATATCTATAATTATATGTTTTTCGAAGATGTAATGCAGCTGTCCAATGTGGTGAATAATAAGGATTTGTCATATTTACATCGCCATTGTATTGTGAAGTTCCTACAAATAAACCTATGTCTCTGCTTCTATATATTTGCGATACCACCGATGTGCTGTAAAACAAGCAAGTAATGCATAATAAAACAGTTGATAATTTGATGGTTACAATCATAAAGGTACTATAATACAAATTTTGATGCAAAAATACTATTTTGCTTCAATAATGAATTATATACGAACGATATAATAATAAAAAAAGTATAATAGAACCAATTATTTTTGGAAAGTAGGCCAACCTTTACGAGTAGCTTTTAATTTATAATGAACCGAAATCATGGCAAACATATAAAAATCTTTGTCATACGGGTCGCCTCGTTGTTCATTAAAGTATGAATAACTTACACCATCATTAGCTATTCTTCGTTCAGTTCCGTATTTGGGGTCAGCTAGTCTGCGTGCTATATGGTCGGGTACGGTTTTGTCGTTTGCTGCTACTAAGTCTGGATTTACATATGTTTTACTTACATCATCAATATAGTCGGTAAATGTAAAGCGAGGGCCAACTTCAAACGAATAACTCCAATATCGGTTAGCCAAATATTTTATTTGTATTCCTACAGGTATACATAATTGAACTCTTTTGTAAGGTTTACGAGTTGGTAAAAAGTTTTGTCCTTCTGTTCCAATTGGTTGTAACGCTACCCATTGCCCTTCAATTTTTGCTTTTGGATTAAAGCCAAATACTCCAACACCTGCAAAAGCATATGTTACTAATTTTATTGGACGTTCACCGCGTACACCTTTTAAGTCATATATATGTCCGGCACGTTCTTTTCTAATTTTATATTCTAATCGAACATTAAATTCATATATAGGACTACGAAACGATAAATCTCTATCACTTCTAAAAAATTCTTGTGTTTGTTTATCGCTACCGTTTATCATACCAAAAGTAAGAGTTGCTTGTGTTGCAATTCGTTCTTTTAAAAAGTATCTGAACCCGGCATTGAAACCAAAACGGGTAGTAGGGAAATCAAGGTCAAGTATAGAGTTCTTTCCAACGCCGTTATTTCCTCCTAATTCTCCTAAAAAGAAAGAAGGACCTAATCCTCCAATTAAATCATAGCGATAACGCATCCAATCTCTTTGTGAAAAAGCATTAAAACTAAAACAGATACTTAGTATTATACTTATAAAAAATGTCTTTTTTTGCATATATCGCATATTGAATTACGTAAAATTATTATAATTTTTTAGTAAAACCAAATTTTCCACAAAAATAGTATATTTTAGTTATTTTGTTGAATAATACTGTTATTTTCTTACATCTATACCTAATTGTAATTTTGAACGCAATGTGTCGAAAAAGCTAATATGTTCAAATTGAATTGTTTGTATGGTGTTTTTAGATTT
>JAJUFK010000341.1 GCA_029266015.1 Bacteroidota bacterium | reverse complement strand
CTTTATTTACAACATTGAGTGGTTTGCTTTTTTTTGTATATTGTGAAAAACAAAATTATAAGTATTTGTATCTCTTTTTTCTTTTTACAGCATTAGCTGTACTTACTAAAAGTATTACAGGATTACTGTTTTTGCCGGCTATTTTTTTATATAGTATAATTCAAAAGCAATTAATACCATTATTAAAAAATAAACATTTTTATATAGGCTTCTTTTCTTTTTTATTGGTAGTAGTATCGTATTATCTTATCAGAGAAATATATAATACCGGATATATTAAAGCTGTAATGCAAAATGAATTAGGAGGAAGATATTTAGAAGTTCTTGAAAATAATAAAAAATCTTTTTGGTATTATTATACTAATTTTATTGATTTTCAATTATCAGCTTGGTATTTTTTAATTCCTTGTGGGTTGGCAACTGGTTTTTTTATTAAAAATCAAAAGATTAATCGGTTAACCCTATTTTCTTTTTTGATGATTATTACTTTTTTTATTGTAATTTCTTCTGCTCAAACCAAGCTTGAATGGTATGATGTGCCATTATATCCTTTTATAGCTATTGTAATTGGAATTTTTATTTTTTATGTGTTCGATTTGTTACAAAAAAATATTATTATTAATCAAACTCTTACTGTAAATGTAATACCGTATGTTTTTTTGTTTATTTTAGGAATTACACCATATCAAAAAATTATTGCTAAAACATATAAACCAAAAGAATATAGTTGGCACAAAAATTTTTATGAAATTAGTTATTATTTGCAAGATGCTGTAAAAAACAAACATGATATAAATAATCAATTTATTGTGTATAACGGGTACAATGCTCATATTTTATTTTACGTAAAAATATTAAACGATAAAGGGATTTCAATATCATTTAAGGATTGGAAATTTCTAGAACCAAAGGATATAGTAATAGTTAGTCAAAATAAAATAAAACAATATATTGAAGAACACTATATAAATGAGATAATTCAAAAGAATGGAAATATATTAACGTATAAAATATATGAAAGAAAAAATGCAAATTGAGGTTTCTGTAATTATTCCTATATATAATGAACAAGAAATAATTCCTGAATTATATAGTAGACTTCAAAAAAGTGTATCGAAAATATCTCAGAATTATGAATTAATTTTTGTAAACGATGGGAGTAAAGATGCTTCTATACAAGAATTGAAAAAAATTGCCAACGCCGATTCACATGTTTTGTATATTAATTTCAGTCGGAATTTTGGGCATCAAATAGCTGTTACTGCCGGATTGCACCATGCTACAGGTAATGCTATTGTTATTATAGACGGCGATTTACAAGATCCTCCCGAATTAATCCCGGAATTGTATGCAAAATATAAAGAAGGATATAAAATTGTAGGGGCCAGGCGAGTATCACGCAAAGGTGAAACGTTTTTCAAAAAGGTTACCGCAAAGGCATATTACCGTATACTCAAACGTATTACCAATGTGGACATACCTGTAGACACAGGTGATTATAGATTAATAGATAGAAAAGTTGTTCAAGCAATTCTTGCTATGGATGAACCCGATAAGTATATTCGTGGTCAGGTAGCATGGACAGGTTTTAAAACTACATTTGTTAATTTTGAACGCGATGAACGGAGATTTGGCAGAACCGGATATTCTTTAAAGAAGATGACTAAATTTGCAATAGATGGCATTACATCGTTTTCGAGTTATCCTTTGAAATTAGCATCGATATTTGGATTTATTGTTTCAGGGTTTGCTTTTTGTATGGTTGTATATGTTTTGTTATCAAAGTATGTTTTTCAAACGGCTGTTGAAGGTTGGCCATCGTTAATGCTTACTATTTTGTTTTTGGGCGGAGTTCAATTAATTTGTTTGGGTATTATTGGAGAGTATTTATGGAGAATTATGAATACGGTACGTAATAGACCATTATATATAATTGAAGAAACCAATATAGAATCATAATGATTATAGGTAAACAATTAATTTCTACATTAAAAAACGGTATTGCTTCAAATATATATGTGTTTGCAATTATTATAATTGCTTTAGTTGCCTATTGGAATATTGCATCATGTAACTATTTTTTAAAGTATGATATCATAGATGCCAATTTCCCTAATCAAGTATTTCAATCACAACTAGAACAACAAGGTGAAATACCGTTGTGGGATATGTATTCTTATTTAGGCAATGCTTTTCATAGTAAAATGCAAATGTACTATCCGGTACGATTTATTTCATCACAAATTTCTGAATATACATTGTATAAATTCAATATTGAATTTGTATTGCATATAATTTTGGCAGGCTTAGGAATGTATTTGTTGTTGTTGAGGTTTTCATGTGTATCGTCTATTGCATTTATAATAGCTGTAGCGTATATGTTGTCCGGTTTTTTTACGGGAAATGCACAACATTTTTGGTGGGTTGTAAGT
>JAJUFK010000074.1 GCA_029266015.1 Bacteroidota bacterium | reverse complement strand
GGTAATTACTCCCCTCAATTACAACCATTGCGATTCATTTGTTTTATACAATGGCACCTATGTAGAACCTTACAAATCACCTAAATATAAAGATAGTTTAAAATTATGCACAGCTAAAGAAGCTCAATTAGAAGCAAACGAAGGCAAACATTTATGTGTATGTAGAGAAAATCCGAATGTAAAATTCAATGATGATATTAAAGACATAAATAATAATCAAGGGATTAACAACTTCTTTTACATACAAGGAATTAACAAATTCCCATATAATAAATTATTTATAAAAGTACAAGATGATACTACTAAAATAAGAACATATAAAAATTATGACAACATAAACGATAAATTTACCGGACTTGTTTTAGATACAATGGATATAGAATATGTAAATTCAAAAATGCTACGTTCCGGAGTATATATATATGAATTAGTTTTATATAAAGATCAAAATCATCAAGTAGCATTAGATACTATTTCGGGTAAATTTTTCATAGTGCGCTCAAACGAAGATTGTAACAAAAATTGCTTAAAACATGCTTACAATCAAAATGATACTAAATTATTAAAATAAAAGAATTTTTTCTTATAAAATTCTTTTATTTACAATTATAAACCGTATATTTGCCCTCCCAATTAGGGAATTAAAGTTAAATGTTTGATAATTAAAAATATAAGAAAATGACAAAGGCTGATATTGTAAACGAAGTTTCAAAAAAAACAGGCATTGAAAAAGTAATAGTACAAAAAACATTAGAGTCATCAATGGATGCTATTAAAGATGCTCTTAAACAAGGTAGTAATGTATATTTACGTGGTTTTGGAAGTTTCATTGTAAAAAAACGTGCAGAAAAAACAGCTCGTAATATTTCTAAAAACACAACTATTATAATACCACAACACAATGTTCCTGCATTTAAACCTGCAAAAACATTTGTATCTGTTGTAAAAAACAATGTTAAATAATTAATTTCGGAGGAAAATAACTATGCCAAGCGGAAAAAAACGTAAACGCCATAAAATGGCTACACATAAACGTAAAAAAAGACTACGTAAAAACAGACATAAAAAGAAATAATTTTTCTTTTACCATTGTAACAACTTAAAATATTAATCCTTTGTTGCTTAGGCAATAAAGGATTAATAATTAACACGAAATTCTGATTTTTTATATCCTTTATTTAGTATAAATCAGAAACCACCAAAAAACAACATAAACTCAATATGATTGTAAATAAATGTTACAATTCATACTTATTGTTAAGAAACATTTAATTATTCGAAGTGAATAAAGAAATAATAATACGAGCACAAGATAACGATATAGACATAGCACTGCTCGAAGATTCGCTTTTAGTAGAATTTATTACCAATAAAACAAATACAGCTCAATTTTTAGTTGGTGATATTTATTTAGCAAAAGTTAAAAAAATTATTCCTGGACTCAATGCTGTATTTGTAGATTTAGGTTATGAAAAAGATGCATTTTTACATTACCACGATTTAGGTCCTCACTTTAGTTCACTTAACACATTTATTCAACAAATAATTCAATCAAAACAAATTCCAACGTTTAGTTCGTTTAAACAACTTCCCGAAATTGATAAAAACGGTACTATTCATGATATTATTCAACCTGGACAACATATACTGGTACAAATAGCAAAAGAACCTATTTCAACTAAAGGACCTCGTTTAAATTCTGAAATTTCTATTGCAGGTAGAAATATTGTTCTTATGCCATTTTCCAATAAAATATCTATATCGCAAAAAATAGAATCAAACGAGGAAAAAAATAGACTAAAAAAAATACTGCGTTCGGTTGTTCCTCAAAATTATGGTGTTATAGTTCGAACTGCTGCCGCAGGTCAAGATGTAGCCGAACTTGAACAAGAAGTTAATGCTCTTGTTCAAAAATGGGAACAAACCATAAAAAAAATTAAAAAATATAAAAACAACACTCCTCATTTAGTAATGAGCGAAATGAACAAAGTTTCTGCTCTGTTACGCGATATTTTCAATCCTGATTTTAATAATATAATTGTAAACAACAAAGAAATATACGAAGAAATACGTGAGTATATTCTTTCTATTTCACCAGACAAAGAAAAGATTGTAAAATATTATAATGCCGGCCCTCCTATTTTTGAACAATTTGGTGTAGAACGGCAAATTAAAAGTTCTTTCGGAACTACAGTTCCTGTTAAAAACGGAGCATATCTAATTATTGAAAAAACTGAAGCATTACACGTAATAGATGTAAATAGTGGAAATAGAACCAAATCAGATAAAGACCAAGAAACTAATGCCTATGATGTAAATGCAGCGGCAGCATTAGAAATTGCCCGTCAAATACGACTTCGTGATTTAGGTGGAATAGTAATAGTTGATTTTATTGACATGAAATCAAACGAAAATAAACAAAAATTATACGAGGTACTACGTGATGCTATGTTGCGTGATAGAGCAAAACATAATATACTCCCATTAAGTAAATTTGGTTTAATGCAAATTACTCGGCAACGAGTAAAACCTGAACTTAAAATAAACACGAATGAACAGTGTCCGTTTTGTAACGGCAGCGGACACATTTCTCCTTCTATTAACATTTTATATACTTTTGAAAGTGACTTAAAACATATTTATAAAGTTCTGAAAATTAAACATGTAACTCTACGCTTACATCCTATTCTTGCAGGATATATTACAAAAGGATTATTTTCTATTTTATTGCGTTGGAAATTTCAAATTGGATTTGGCATTCATGTTCAAACAGCAAGCAACATGAATTATTTAGAATATGAATATATTGATAAAAACAATAATATAATCATATTATAAATCCTATAATATTTTTCTTTTTCTTTGAAAATCGGCTTTTTTTTATATACCTTTGTTAATAGATAGTATATTTACGTAATCTATCTTACACAATGTAACAAACAACAATGAAAGTACTTATAGTCGAAGATGATATTGTTTCACGTGAATTACTCAGAGTAATTGTACAAAAAGAAGGGTATGAACTTCGTACTGCAGAAGATGGTATGGCTGGTTTTGAAGTATTTTCTGAATATATGCCCGATGTTGTTATTACAGATATTCGAATGCCTCGTCTTGACGGAATAGAATTATTAAAAAAAATTAGAACTATAGAACGAGATACTATTGTTATAATAGTTACTGCTCATGGTAATGAAAACATAGCTCTTGAAGCCCTTCATATGGGAGCAAATAATTATTTAAAAAAACCTATCAATTTAGAAGACCTTAAAATTATACTTTCACGCTACCATAGTTTATATAAAACAAAAACCGTACGTAAAGACATTACCGCATTAATAACATCACAACATCTGCTATTAAGTATTGAATCCGACTTAGATTTAATACCGTCTGTAGCAGAATATTTAGTCAATCAAGTTTCTCATATTTATTCTAATACCGATATTATCAGTATTGAATTAGGACTGTCTGAACTTTTGCTAAATGCAATAGAACATGGAAGTTTCAATATTTCAGGCGATGAAAAAGAAGAAGCACTTAAAAACAATACATTAGTTGATTTATACAACAACCGTAAAGAAAACGAACTATATAAAAATAAAAAAGTACATATAGAATTCAATCGAACACAATCATATTGCGAATGGATAATAACCGACGAAGGTGAAGGTTTTGATTATACATATATGCCTTCTCCTTTTACAGATAGATTAGTAACCAATTTACATGGTAGAGGTGTTTTTATTTCAAAATTACAATTTGATTCAATAGAATATATTGGTAAAGGGAACTGTGTAAAAGCTCGAAAAATTATAACTACATGATAGAAATTATACCTGCTATAGACATTATTGAAGGAAAATGCGTACGATTATCGCAAGGTGATTACTCCCAAAAAAAAATTTATAACGAACACCCACTTGAAGTTGCAAAACAATTCGAAGATTATGGTATTACTCGTTTGCATATGGTTGATTTAGATGGAGCAAAAAGTAACCGAATTATTAATTATAAAATTTTAGAACAAGTTGCAACTCACACCCAATTAATAATTGATTTTGGTGGCGGGCTCAAGTCTGACAAAGATTTGGAAATAGCATTTAATAGTGGCGCCCACATGATTACAGGGGGTAGCATAGCTGTAAAAAATCCTGATATATTTTCTTCGTGGATATTACTATATGGTGCAAATAAAATTATTTTAGGTGCCGATGTAAAAGATGAAAAAATAGCAGTAAGCGGGTGGCAAGAATCAACATCATTATCTCTATTTGATTTTTTACAAAATTATACTGCCAAAGGAATTACTAAAACTATATGTACAGATATAAGTAAAGATGGCATGATGCAAGGGCCTTCTATAGAATTATACAAACGTATGAAACAAGAATTTCCTCAATTATATGTAATAGCAAGCGGTGGTGTTTCTAATATGCAAGATATTATAGATTTACAAAAAGCAGGAATTGATGCTGTAATTACCGGCAAAGCTATTTATGAAGGAGCTATTACATTACAAGAATTATCAAGATTTATACTACAATAATAGATACGGTACAATAATTGAATAATTAATTGAAAAAAATTATTTTTATGCATACAAAAAAATCACAATCAATTCTCATTTTAATTCTATTAGGAATCCTATTTTTTGCTTCGTGTGATGATTTAATAACCCCAAATTCCCAAAAGTTAGATGGAGTTTGGAAATGCAGTGAAGTTCATCAGGAGGAAGGTACACTATCGTACGATGTAACAATAGAAACTGATGAACGTGATAGTACAGTTATATATATATACAATTTTATGAACTTAGAAAATAATCCAAGTATTCCGGTATATGCACGAGCAAATGTTAATGGAACGTCTATTCAAATTCCTCGACAAACTATTTCAGGACATACAATAGAAGGTTCAGGATTTATTCAATCAAATTACACCAAAATTTCGTTAGATTTCACCGATGATTTATATGGTGGTACTCCTTGGGATGTAAATACTATATATACTAAATATCAATAATTTCATTAATTCATTACTGCATTACTTGTATAAGAGCGGAAGTGTCATATCCTCTTTTTTTCACAAGATTTAGTATATAATCATATAATTCCGGATTCATATGTGGTTCTCTATATAAAATCCACAAATACGCATCGGATTTACTCCCTACTACAGCCCATTGATATTGTTTATCTATTTCAAGCACATAATAATCTGAATAAAAAAACAAAAAGAAAGAAACTTTTAGTTTTGAGGGTGTTTCAATATTTGGAATATAAGCTTTACCTCTTGCAACTTTTTCTTTACCGGTAAGAGAATCTTTAAAACCTTTATTAACTACTTGAATAAATCCATCTTCTAATAACGTATATGTAGCAGTAACTCCAACCAAACCTCGTTCAAATGAATGGTCATACCGAGCAATTTCATACCACGTACCCACATATTTAGTTATATCTAAAAATGAAACAACAGAATTATCAACTTTAGGTTTTTGACCTTTACAAGAAAAAAACACACATGCAATAATGATAGTTGAAATTAATTTCATAACATTACAATTTTTAATAAAAAAAGGGGCATATGTTTATGCCCCTTTGTATTTTATTTTCTTTCATCAATTGGAATATATCCGGGTCCGGTATACACAGCTTTATATGCCGGACGAATAATTCTTCGTTGGTCAAAATTAAGTTCTTCAATTCTATGAGCACACCAACCGGCCATACGAGACATGGCAAATATAGGTGTAAATAATTCTTTTGGCAACCCAATTGCATTATATACAAATCCCGAATAAAAGTCAACATTGGCACATACTGTTTTATCGGTACCGGTTTTGAAATCATAAAATGCCTTTTGAGCAAGTTTTTCAACTTTGGTATATAAATTAAATTCCTTTTCTAATCCTTTTTCTTTTGCAAGAATAGCTGCACGTTCACGAAGTAAAATTGCACGTGGGTCAGAAATTGTATATACAGCATGTCCCATTCCATATATTTTTCCTGATTTATTAAATGCTTCTTTTTTAAGTATTTTAATCAAATAATCATATATTTCTTGTTCATCTTCCCAATTTCTGACATTTTTACGAATATCATCCATCATTTCTTCAACTTGCAAATTAGCTCCCCCATGCAAAGGTCCTTTCAGTGACGCTATAGCAGAAGCTACTGCTGCATATGTATCGGTACCCGATGAACTTGTTACCCTAATTGTAAATGTAGAATTATTACCTCCCCCATGATCAGCATGTAAAATAAGACTTAAATCTAAAATATCAGCCTCAGTTTTAGTATAGTTACCTTCTCCTTTTATAAGATACAAAAAGTTTTCTGCTGTAGATAATTCAGGATTTGGATGACGAATAATTAATTCTTTACGATAATACGCATTCATCATACTATGATACGAATATGCAATAATAACGGGAACTTGTGCAATCAGTTTTAATGATTGTTTTACTAAATTTTCAGGAGTTGTATCATCGGCATGTTTATCTAAAGTATAAAGAGCTAATACCGAACGAGCAAGCATATTCATAATATCTTTACCACGTAAAGAAAGTATCATATTTTTAGTAAAAGAACTTGTAAGATCACGATTATCTGCAAGATATGAACTAAACGCTGCAAGTTCTGCCCTATTTGGTAATTTACCTGCTAACAACAAATATACTATTTCTTCAAAACCATGCATTTTAGAAGCAGAACAACCATTTACCAAGTCTGTAACTTCAATATCTCTATATCGTAATTCTCCGGGAATAGGATCTAATTTACCGGTGACCTCATTTTTTTTATACCCAACTACGTTACCTATATTAGTAAGACCAACCAATACACCAGAATGGTCTTTATTTCTCAATCCACGTTTTACATCAAACTTATCAAATAATTCACTGTCAAGTCTACAGTTTTCTTTTATCATATTTGATAATTGAGCTAATAATACTTCATTTTCCATATGTTTCTATGTTTTATTTGTTTGATTCTTTTGCTATTAAATTAAGTGCACTTCCTGCTTTAAACCATTCTATTTGCACCGAATTATAGGTATGTTTTGCTTCAAATGAATGTTTTGAACCATCTTTATGTATAAGTTCTATTATAAGATTCTTTCCTTCAGAAAAAGAGGTTAAACCTATAACAGAAATTATATCGCCTTCCAATATTAAATCATAATCGGCAGTATTAACAAAGGTTAGTGCAAGCATACCTTGTTTCTTTAAATTTGTTTCGTGAATGCGAGCAAATGATTTTGCTAAAATTACTTTCACACCTAAAAAACGAGGCTCCATTGCTGCATGTTCACGCGATGATCCTTCTCCATAATTTTCTTCGGCTACCACAATAGAAGCTAACCCTTTTTGTTTATATGCCTTTGCAACACTTGAAACTTTGTCGTATAAACCTGTTAATGCATTACAAACCGAATTTGTTTGACCATTAAATGCATTTACAGCCCCCATGAGCAAATTATCTGATATATTTTCTAAATGACCACGATATCGCAACCAAGGACCTGCCATTGAAATATGATCGGTAGTACATTTACCTTGAGCTTTAAGAAGCAATTGCAATCCAATAAAATCTTTTCCATTCCAAGGAGCAAAAGGTTGTAATATTTGCAACCGTTCCGATTGGGGATTAATCAAGATTTCAATATGTGCATTTTTATCGTCAGGAGCTATAAAACCTGCATCTACCATTTCAAATCCCTTTGCAGGAATTACATTCCCTTGTGGAGCTTGTAATTTCACTTGCTTACCGTGTTTATTTATTAAACTGTCGGTTATAGGATTAAAATCAATTCTACCGGCAATAGTAAGTGCTGTAACAATTTCAGGTGATGCAACAAATGAATATGTATTGGGATTACCATCAGCACGTTTTGCAAAGTTCCTATTAAACGATGTTATTATAGAATTTTTAAGTTCCGGTTCAGGATTTTCTCTATTCCATTGACCAATACATGGGCCGCATGCATTTGCAAGAACCTTGCCTCCTATTGCTTCAAAAGCAGCTAACAACCCATCTCGTTTTGCCGTTTTTTTAATCATTACCGAGCCTGGTGAAATTAAAAATTCTGACTGTATTTCTAATTCTAATTCTTGTGCCTGCCGTGCTAATGATGCAGCTTTTGTTAAGTCTTCATATGATGAATTTGTGCATGAACCAATAAGTCCTACTTTCAATTCCAAAGGCCATTTTTCTTTACGAGCCACCTCAGCAAATTTTGAAATAGGTGTAGCCAAATCAGGAGTAAATGGTCCATTTATATATGGTTCTAATTCTGAAAGATTTATTTCTATAATTGAATCATAATATAAATATGGGTTTTGTAATACCTCATCATCAGCTTGTAAAATTTCAGAATATGTTTCAACTAATTCTGCTACAGCTTTTCGTCCAGTATGATGCAAATACTCTTTCATACTTTGATCATAAGCAAATATTGAAGTTGTAGCTCCTACTTCTGCTCCCATATTGCATATGGTAGCTTTTCCGGTACACGATAACGTTTTTGCTCCTTCACCAAAATATTCCAATACTGCATTTGTTGCACCTTTTACAGTAAGTATTCCTGCTAATTTTAAGATTACATCTTTAGGTGCTACCCATAGATTACAAGTACCGGTTAACTTTACACCTATTATTTTAGGCATTTTTAATTCCCATGCCATTCCACTCATTACATCACAAGCATCTGCACCTCCCACTCCAATAGCTATCATTCCCAAGCCACCTCCATTCACGGTATGACTATCTGTTCCTATAATCATTCCGCCCGGATAGGCATAATTTTCAAGAATTATTTGATGAATAATTCCAGAACCCGGTTTCCAAAAACCTATTCCATATTTTTGTGATACTGAACTTAAAAAATTATATACTTCAGCATTTTTATCGTTTGCTGTAGCTAAATCAGCAACCTCTCCTTGTTCTGCAATTATTAAATGATCGCAATGAACTGACGATGGCACAGCAACACGTTGTTTGCCTGCATTCATAAATTGCAATAAAGCCATTTGTGCAGTAGCATCTTGCATTGCTACTCTATCAGGATAAAAATTACAATAATCTTTTCCACGCACAATTGTATCTACTTGTGGAATCTCTGAATCGTCTAAATGAGTAAAAAGAATTTTCTCGGTAAGTGTCAATGGTCGTTTTGTACATGCACGAATACGTTTCATTTTCTGTTGTGCAGTAACAAATGTTTTTTGTATTGTTTCAAAATCGTGTATCATCTTGTAATATAACTATTCAAAATCGTAACTTTTTTTTCAATGTAAATATAGTATGAATCCATTTTAATTGGTATTATAAAAAAAACGATATTCAATAGCATTTTTTATATTATATTTCATTGTTGTTTGGGTTCAACTATCACAAAAACTAATGTAAAACATACTTTTTAAATAAAAAGGGTTGTTTGGCAAATCCAAACAACCCTTTTTTAATTACAACTTTTAAAAATTTGTTTTATTTATCTTGCAATATCAATTCTTTACCATTTTCAAGCAAAACAACTTTTCTTTTTTCTGTTCTAAAATTTGTATACTTAGCGCCATAACCTTCCACACTCACTGTGTATTTTTTTACGAACAAGTAATTTTCAATAGTCATTGTATAATTAGGATGCACTAAAACATCATAATCTCCTGAACTCAAAGCTTTGTATGCAGCGGCACCTCTTACAGAATTTAATCTGCCTGATTGAGCCAATTTGAGTGGGTTTATTCTTTGCATTACACCTGCCGATGCATCGGTACTATAATTAATGCCATCAGCAAAAGTATTATCTCCACTTACTCTAAACATAAGGAAGTATGTAGACGTACTTTCTCCTTTTAATTTATTTTTTTCGTCAACTTTTATATCAGCTTTTATAGGATCAAGTTCAACATTTCGTGATATAATAGGACTTGATTGAAACCCTTTGTTTGTTGACACGCAACTACTCATAAACAATGAGCCTATACATCAACTAGTTAATAATGTAATAATTTTTTTCATAATTGTAATTCACTGGTGATGCGTTAACTTTTAAAAATATTTTGTAATAATATATATATCAGCACAATATAAGCGTTCTTTGATTTTTTGATTTGATTTGAAACTAGCTTTGCAAACTTAATTGTAAAGCT